>CAZUAM010000427.1:0-6537 GCA_964618095.1 uncultured Planctomycetaceae bacterium
GGTTCCCTCACACCGGCGAGACGCCGGTGCCACTGTGCTAACGCCGGGTTCGCCCTTAATTCAGCGGTATTGCCCCCAAGCCGCGGGCGAAATCCTACATCCCGAACCCCAAATCCCAATGCACGCCGTCCAGCCAGGTTCTCCAGCTTTCGTACTTGGGATTGCCCAGTTTGAGGACCAGAATCGGGTTTTGCCTGGGCTTGATGGGGCGGCGAACCAGCGTCATTCTGGCTTCGTTCGGGGTGCGGCCGCCTTTCTTCACGTTACATTTCAGGCAAGCACACACCACGTTTAGCCAAGTGGTCGTACCACCGCGGCTGCGAGGAATTACGTGGTCCATGCTCAACTGGTGGGCGGGAAAGTGGCGGCCGCAATACTGGCAACAATGGCCGTCTCGGGCAAGCACGCTGCGACGACTCAGATGCAGCTTCCGGTTCGGCAGCCGGTCGAACGCAAGCAGCCGGATCACCCGGGGAACCTGGATCTCGAAATTCACCGCCCGAATCCAATCCTCGTGCGGCTGCTTCAAACGGGCGCGCAACTCGCTGACCTCGCGCCAAGATTGGAAATCGTGGTTGGCAAACCTCCCCTGTTCAAGATGGATCACCTCGGCCGCTTCCCGGAAGAGAAGACCGAACGCACGCCGGACGTTGACGATGTGAATGGCCAGGTAGAGCCGATTGAGCACCAGCACACTGGCCTGCAACGGCGTGGCGGGTTGTGGAGGGCCCGGGGGGACTTCCTCCGCCGCACGGCGCGTGCGGGCATGGGATCTTCGCGGGCTGCGGGCCCTGGAACTCCGCTGCTTGGCCGTACGAACCCGATGCACGTGCACACTCCTACGCCGGCCTGGACGGTCGGCGCGTCCAAGCCGATAAGACCCCACCGGCGTGCTTTCCACGCTCGCTGATTATTTTAGCCTATCCGGTTACTCGACACCAGACCCGCTACATCGGGGGTAAGGGGGACAAGGGGGTTTGGCTGGCCGGTCGGAACGTGCCGATCCTGACCGGCCGCACTCCTACCCCCAGCCTGACTTTTGCGCCCCCCCCGTTGTCCGCCAAGCGGCCGCGTGTTGTCCCACGCGCGGGCCGGGAAACGTGAAACTGCCCCAGGCTCTCCGGCAAGAGATCAGCTCAAAATCACTCCGCGGCCGAAAAAATTTCCCAGGACACCTTGCCATGGCCGGCAATCTGCCGGTAGGATGAGATAGGTAGGGGGCTCGAAGCGATCGGGATCGGCGGTTGCTGACCAGATACGGGGAGCGGGCTGATGATTCGGTACTCGTGCGATATGTGCAAGCGGGATCTTGATCCGGAAGAAGATCTCCGCTACGTCGTCAAGCTGGAAGTCTACGCGGCGCTCGATCCGACGGCGGCCGACGATGAAGACGACGACCGCGACCACCTTCAAGAGATCCAGGACATTCTCGAACGCCTCGAAGACGCCGAAAGCGACCAGATCGGTGACGAGGTCTACCAGCAGATGCGGTTCGATCTCTGTCCTGAGTGCCGAAAGAGGTTCGTCAAGAACCCGCTCGGACGTGAATCCGCCAAGGTCTTCGGCTTCAGCGAGAACTAAGGACGTCGGACGCCGCCTGGCTGCCGGTGCTCGCGTTCCACGCCTCGGCACCGGCGGGCGAGCCGTCAGTGGTACTCGCGCCGCTTAGCTCATCATGACTCCACGTATCCGCCGCGTGCGTTTGCGCCTACCGTCGAATCCGCGGCGGGCCATCTTCTGGGTCGTGGCGCTGGTTGTGCTCGTGCTGCTGCTGCAATGGTGGTACGCGCAGCCCGAAACGCTGGCCCCCGGAGTCTACCGGGTCGACCGGGTCGTGGACGGAGATACGTTGGTATTGGCCAATCAGCACCGCGTCCGGCTGATCGGGGCCGACACGCCGGAGACCGTCAGGCCGAACCATCCCGTCGAACCTTGGGGACCGGAAGCCACCGAGTTTACCCGGCGGTTCGTTGCCGGCGGAGAGGTCCGGCTTCAGTTCGACGGGCGGCAGAAGGACAAGTACGGCCGCAATCTGGCCCACGTCTGGGTGGGCGATCGGATGCTCGAAGAGGAATTGATCCGGGCCGGGCTGGCCACCGCCGAAACCGGATATTCCTACAGCCTGGCGACGAAGGCCCGGTTCCTCGAGGCCCAATCCGAAGCCCGGGCCGCCGGCCGCGGAATCTGGTCCGGGTCGGCCCCCTCCGGCGGGAACTTGTGAGACCGGCGGCCGGCTGCTACACTCAGGGGTTTCGGCAGCGTTAACAAGGACACTCTCCACACAAACCGGGACGAACAAAGGTGAGCAGTAGCGATATTCTCAAGGTCGCCGTGATCGGCGGCGATGGCACGGGGCCCGAAGTCGCGGCCGAAGGCGTCAAGGTGCTCAAGGCAATCGCCGCACTGGAAGGAATCAAGTATCAGCTTCAAGACTACGACTTCGGCGGCGATCGCTACCTCAGGACCGGCGAAATCCTCCCCGACGAGGCCTTCGACGAACTGGCCGCCTTCGACGCCATCCTGCTGGGAGCCGTGGGCCATCCCGACGTGGCCCCGGGAATCCTCGAAAAGGGGCTCCTGCTGGAACTGCGGTTCCGCTTCGACCAGTACATCAACCTCCGGCCCGTGAAGCTCTATCCCGGCGTCCAGACCCCCCTGGCCGGCAAGGGGCCCGACGACATCGACTTCGTTGTGGTCCGCGAGAACACCGAGGACCTCTACTGCGGCATGGGCGGTTTTCTCAAGAAGCACACCGCGGACGAAGTCGCCATGCAGACCGCCGTCTACACCCGAAAGGGCTGCGAACGCTGCATCCGCTGGGCCTTCGACTACACCCGCAAGCGAAACCGGAAAAAACGGCTCACGCTGGTGGCCAAGACCAACGTGCTGACCTACGGCCATGACCTCTGGTGGCGGACCTTCCAGGACGTGGCCAAGGAGTACCCCGACGTCCAGCCCGACTACAACCACGTCGATGCCTGCTGCATGTGGATGGTCAAAAACCCCGAGTATTACGACGTGATCGTGACCACCAACATGTTCGGCGACATCATCACCGACCTGGGAGGGATCGTGCAGGGCGGGATGGGAGTGGCGGCCGGCGGAAACATCAATCCCGAGCCGGGCGGGACCAGCATGTTCGAGCCCATGGGCGGCAGCGCGCCGAAATACACCGGCAAGGGCATGATCAACCCCATCGCCACCATCGCCGCGGTGGCCATGCTCCTGGAACAAGCCGGGTACGGGAAGGCCGCCGAGCGGGTTACCAACGCCATTCAGACCGTCACCGGGACCAAGATGAAAAGCCAGTCGGCCGGCAAGATGGGCTTCAGCACGCAAGAGGTCGGCGATTTGGTCGTTGAAAACCTTTGACCCTATGACGCAAGCACGTTTGGGGAAGGCTATGCCATGATCTCCCTAATCGAGGCGCTGAACTATCGTTGTCTGCGCTATGTCCGGCAACCGCTCGGTCCGTTCCACGTCCTGGTCGGACCGAACGCCAGCGGGAAGAGCACTTTTCTGGACGTGGTCGGCTTTCTTCACGACCTGGTCACGAAGGGTGCAGAGGCTGCGGTCGAGTCGCGTTCCTCGAACTTCTACGACCTCGTATGGCGGCAAGAGGGCCACGGCTTTGAACTCGCGGTGGAGGCGGCGATCCCGCAGCCCCTTTCCGACTCGTTGGAGAGCAATGCCTACACGACGGTTCGGTACGAAGTCGCCGTTCGCTTGGACGAGACCGCCAATCAGTTGGAGATTGCCGCCGAGCAGGCTCTGCTCAAGGCTGGGTCCACGCCCCAACCGAGTCCGCACCCCGTTTCGCCCGAAACACTGGTTGAGCACGGCGTAGTTCCGTCCGACGGTTCGC
Organism: uncultured Planctomycetaceae bacterium; assembly: GCA_964618095.1. GTDB lineage: Bacteria > Planctomycetota > Planctomycetia > Pirellulales > Thermoguttaceae > CAZUAM01. Next base: position 3,866 of record CAZUAM010000427.1, read on the forward strand.
TCAGTCCGCACTGCCTGTTCGCCAAGTACCGTGGGCCTGAAGGGCGCTACAAGAAGGGGTTCCGAACCAGCGGTCCGGTGCCGCAAATGAGTGTGTCCCTTCCCGAAGGGTCCTTGCTGGGCGGCCTTCCGGACGCGGACTTTGTCCACCCTGTAAGCCGATGCCTGCGAGCGCGCCTCTCGGACGGCATTGAGAGAATCGAGTTGGATCCTTGGGGCCTCCGAACGCCGAGCCCTGCTGGGCAGGGAACCAGCATCGGCCTGGACGGGTCCAATCTCCCGTGGGTGATCGCGCAACTCGAGCGCAAATCGCCAGAGTGCGTCCAGGAGTGGGTCGAGCATCTCCAGACGGCATTGCCGGACCTCGTCGGCGTAACAACGATTGAGCGTCCCGAGGACCGGCACCGTTATCTGTCTCTGGAATACCAGGATGGGCTCAAGGTGCCCTCGTGGATGGTGTCGGATGGCACGCTGCGGCTGCTCGCTCTCACATTCCCTGCCTATCTGAAAGACTTCCGCGGCATCCTGCTCGTGGAAGAGCCGGAGAACGGGCTCCATCCGCTGGCCATCGAGACCGCCTATCAGTCGCTTTCCTCCGTATACGAGGGCCAGGTCCTTCTCGCGACGCACTCTCCACTGCTGGTCGGGATCGCCAAGCCCAGCGAGGTGCTCTGCTTCACCAAAGACCCGCAAGGCGCAGCACAGATCGTGTCTGGGGACCGGCATCCCCAGCTTTCGGAGTGGAAGGGGGAGGTAGACCTGGGTACGCTCTTCGCTTCCGGAGTGCTGGGATGAGTTCGGTGAGCGAGCGTCCCGATCTGATTGTCCTGGTGCCCGATCGCAACATGAAAGCTGCGGTCAGCGGAATCTTGAACCGTCCCAGGGCCCTGGGCATCCGGCAGGTGACGTTTCAGGTCCTTATTCACCCGCAGAAGGATCCCGGCGTGCTACGGCACGCCCACAACTTCCTCAGCCCCTTCGCGGGGAAATACGAACGCGCGATTGTTGTGTTCGATCGCGAAGGCTGCGGTCGTGAGCTCGAAGGGCCAGAAGCGATCGAAGCTAATGTGCAGGAGAGACTTGCGAGAAGCGGCTGGGCCGACCGTGCCAAGGCAATCGTTATTGACCCCGAGTTGGAGCGCTGGGTATGGAGTGACTCACCAGAGGTCGACAACGTACTCGGATGGGCTGGGCGAGCCCCGGCGTTGCGGCCATGGTTGACCGAAAAGGGGTTCCTGGAGCAGCGTGAAATGAAACCCGGTCGCCCTAAAGAGGCAATGGAAGCGGCACTTCGTCTAGTCCGCCGGCCGCGTTCGTCTGCGATCTATCAAGCCTTGGCCGAAAGCGTCAGCTTCCGCCGTTGCACCGACTGTGCTTTCAAGAAATTGACGGCGACCTTGCAGCAATGGTTTCCGCCGGAGTAGTCCGGGAGTCTGCCGATGCCGATCATGCAGAGTCCGCCCGGCAGTCATACGACAATCGACGGCCGGCGGTATCTGTATTTTGCGGGCACGGGGTACCTGGGGTTGCAGGGTCACCCGGACGTGATCCGCGCCGCTTGTGAGGCAGCGCAGGAATTCGGCATCGGCAGCGCGACCTCCCGAACGGGGTTCGGCGACACGCCGCCTACCCTGGAAGTGGAGCACCGCGGTGCGAAGTTGTTCGCCGCCGAGGAGGCGTTCTACTTTGCGTCCGGGTACATGGGTAACAGCATTTTGGTGCTGATGCTCGAGGGCCGTTTCGACGCCGTGTTTGCCGACGAGCTGTCGCACTACTGCGTCTTGGAGGCGGCCCGGCTGGCCGGCCGCCCCCTGTTCCGCTTCCGCCATCGCGATGCGCAGCACCTGCGGGAGAAGCTGAAGACCGAGCTCCAGCCCGCACAACGCCCGCTGGTCATGAGCGACGGCGTCTTTGCCGCGCGGGGGACGATCGCCCCGGTGGCGGAATACCGGGCCGTGCTCAGCGACTACCCCGGTTCGGTCTTATTGATCGACGACGCCCACGCCCTGGGTGTGCTGGGAGCCAACGGGCGGGGAACGTTGGAGCACGCTGGGGTGTTCGACTCGGACGTAAACGGCGAGATCGACCCCCAGCAGCGGCCGTGCCTGCTGCTCTGCGGCACGCTGAGCAAGGCGGTGGGCGGTTTCGGGGGCATCATCCCCGGCTCCCGCCGGTTCATCGAGCGTCTGAAGACGACCTCGCATTATTATGGCGGTGCCAGCGCTCCGCCGGTTCCCGCCGCCGCCGCCACCGCCCGCGCGCTGGAGCTGATAGCAGCCGACCCGGACATGCGAACGCGGCTCTGGAAAAACGTGGACGCGGTCAAGAACGGCCTGGGCCGGATGGGTCTGGAGGCCGGCGCCACGCCGGTGCCGATCATCTGCTTGACCGTCGGCGACGCGGAGAACATGCAGCGGATTCAGCGTGAACTGATGGAGCGGGGCATCGTGATCGCCTACATGGCCGCCTACTCGGGACTGGGGCCGGAGGGGGCGTTGCGGCTGGCCGTCTTTTCGACCCACACCGACGATATGATCGAGCAGTTGCTCGATCAGTTGCGGCGGCTGGTTTGAGCCGGCCGCGAGCCGAGTGTTGAAAGGCGGCGGCGCGTCTGCTAACCTGAAGTTCTGACCGATTTTTGACGGATGTGCAAGTAGGGCAACAGGTTACGTC
>CAZUAM010000428.1:0-1246 GCA_964618095.1 uncultured Planctomycetaceae bacterium
ACGGGGGCGTACGACGAGCCGGTCTTCCATCCGTTGGCAAAGGTGGAGAGCGCGGAGCAGGTCCGGGCCCATCGCTGGCCCGACCCGGACGAGTTCGACTACCGCCCCATCACCGAGGCCGTCGAAGCCGACGACGGCTTTCGCCCGATCCACGCCGGCCACTACGAGCCGTTCCTGCTGTACGGCTACATGCGAGGGCTTGAGCGGGCGCTGGAAGACTTGGCCTTGCGGCCGCAACTGGCCGACGCGATCCTGGGCCACATCACCGATTTCCACTACGAGCACCACCGGCGGATCTTCCAGGCCGGCAGAGCAGCCGAAGGAGGGGGCCGGATCGACCTGACCTGGGTGGCCGAGGACCTCGGCTCCCAGACCGGCCCGCTGATGAGTCTGGCGATGTACCGCCGCTTCCTGCTGCCGGGCCAGATCAAGATGGCCGAGCTGGCGCGGTCCTGCGGGATCCACGTGATGTATCACACCGACGGCGCCGCCCGGCTCTTCCTGCCCGATCTGATCGACCGGGTGGGGATCGAGGTGTTGAACCCGATCCAGTGGCGCTGCCCGGGCATGGAGCGCGAACGTCTGGTGGCCGACTTCGGTGACCTTATCATCTTCCACGGCTCGATCGACAACCAGCAGACGCTGGCCTTCGGCTCGGTCCAGGACGTGATCGACGAGGTCTGCCAGAGCGTGGTGATCTACGCCCCGGCCAGGTGGATCTGTGCGCCGTGCCACAACATCCAGCCGATCACCCCCACGGAGAACATCGTGGCCCTGTACCAGACGATCCACGAACTGGGCCGAGTATGAACAAGACCTCGTGATGCGTGGAAAACCGCTGTTTGGTCCCGGCGGCCACGCCGGGAAGAATCGCCGCCGTTCCGGCGGCGGCTAAACAATGCTCGCCGTCGTTCCGGCGGCGGCTAAACGATGCTCGCCGCGTGGCCGCGGCGGCTAAACGATGCCCGATAATGAGCACACTTGCCTACAAGCCGGACGCCGAGGAAGTCCTGGTAGGGCTTTGCCTGTTGTACGGGCGGCGTGCGCCGGACCGCATCTTTGCCGCGATGGAGATCCCCAGTGCGGCACTGGCCCGGTTCCAGCAGCAGTACCCCGCCGGCTATTGTGACTATCCCGATCCGTCGGCTCGTGCCGAGTTCTGGGACCGTCTGCTCAGCGAGCGCCGGGCGGTCGAGGACGACTCGATCCCCAGCGCTTATCTGAGCGAGCTGGACCAGGGGCTCTA
>CAZUAM010000428.1:1256-6530 GCA_964618095.1 uncultured Planctomycetaceae bacterium
TACGGCGGGCTGCTCGGTGGCGACGTGCAGTTCATGGCGCACCCGGAGAGCGGCTGGATCTCCTCGATGGTCGCCCCGCTGCTTGGCGACTGGTCGGAGTTCGACCGGCTGCGGTTCGACCCCGCCCATCCGTGGTTCGAGCGATATCTCTCCCAACTGAAAATCTTCAGCGAAGCGGCGGCGGGAAAGTTTGGCGTCAGCCACTTCATTTTGATCAACGGGCTGAACTTCGTCTTCGAGCTGGTCGGGGCCACCAACACGTATTTGAGCCTGCTCGAACGCCCCCAGATGGTCCGCCGGGCGATCGAGCTGGCCTTCGATCTGAACGTGAAGGTCCAAAGCACTTTTTTCGACGTGGTGCCGGCCCTGGAGGGAGGCACCTCGAGCAACATGGTCCAGTGGATTCCCGGCCGAATCGTCTCCGAAAGCGTGGACCCCTTCCACATGACGAATGTCGATTATTTCGAGCAGTGGGGCCGCGAGCCGGTCGAGCGGATTCTCAATCATTTCGACGGCGGGGTGCTGCACCTGCACGGCAACGGCCGGCACCTGCTCGAGGCCGTCTGCACGATCCGGGGCCTCAAGGCGATCTTCCTGGGCGACGACCGCGGGTTTCCCCCGGCGTTCGAGGTGCTCGGCGAGTTGAGGGCACGGGCCGGCGACGTGCCGCTGGTGGTGCGGGCCGAGTTTGCCGAGTTCGCAGAAAAGTTGGATCAGCACGACCTTGCCGGCGGAGTCTTCTACCAGGTCCAAGGGGTCCCAGATGTCGACACGGCCAACCGGTGCATGGGAAGGGTGCGCAGCTACCGGGTGTGATCGAAGGGATGAGAGAAGAGGGATGAGCGAAGAGAGATCCTGGGAGAGATTTCCCTCTTCTCCCTTCCCTTCTCCCCTCTTCTTCTTTCACTAACTCGCGCCTTCTCAAGCCGTTTGAGGGTCGTCATCGGGACGGCCGGAGAGAGTTCGTGCCATCTGCACGATCTCGTATCCGCCTTTGATCCCGACGTAGAACAGCAGGATGGCGTACCAGGCGATGGACGCGAAGATCATCAGCGTCCAGAACCATACCAGAACGTCGTTCATCTTCCCGCCTCCTCTCGGGCGGCCTGAGCCGGCATCGGGCCTGCGTGGTGGCGGCCCATTCTCTGGCCCAACAACGAGCCGAAGAACATGCCGGCGAAGGACATGGCAAACGCCGCAAAACCGGCGACTTCCGGGGAGATCTCCCAGGAGGGATCGATATTCCACCGGGGAGACTTGACGATGCCGTTGACGATCAGAAACGTGATCGGGCCGATCGCCCCGAGGACGATGGCGGCGACCGCGCCCCAACTGTTGGATCCGCGCCAATACAGCGCCCCGACGAGCAACGTGAAGATGCTGGCCAGGTAGATGTTGCCCGTGACGGCCAGATAATCCCAGGCGTTGCCGGGGATCTCGTACCACAAGCCGTAGACGAGCAGAAACACACCGATCACCAGGACCAGCGTGCGGACGGTCAGCAGCTTGGCGCCGGTGGACATGGGCCGGCGCAGGCAAGGGCCGATCAGGTCGTTGTAGATCACCGTGGCCCAGGTGAGCAGATAGCCGCTGTCGGTGGACATTTCGGCGGCGAGCATCGCGGCGATGAGGATTCCGACCACGCCCCACGGGAGCAGCTTACCCAGGTAGGCGGGCATGGCCGTGAGACTGTCGATCCCGTCGGGCAGTCCGCCCCGGTGCGCGAAATACAGAAACGCGGCGGCCCCCCACAGACCCGGCAGGGCGAACCGGCCGACGAAGTAAAACGCCGTCCGCCGATAGACCCGCTTGGCGGTTCGGGAGTTCTTGGCGCTGAGGACTCGTGTGATCATCGTCTGCCAGGTGGTGACCACGGCGATCTGGAACAGGGCCTGCCAGACGACGTACATCCAGCCCAGTCCGGTCGACGAGGCCGGATTGAAGGGGTTGGCCATGGTCTGGGCCGTCACCGGTTTCTGCTCTTGATCTTGCTCTCGGGGTACGGCGACCAGCACGTAGTCCTGGGCCAGATCGGCCCGGTGCTGCTTGAGGAAGTCCTCGTTTTGCTTCTGCTGCTGGCTGCGGAGCGCATCGCCGGCCTGCCACCCTTTGGTCTGCCTGACGCTCCGGATTTCCTCGTCTGCTTTGGTTTGTTCGGCGTTGCGAGCCTCCACGTGCTCGCGGCCCTTCTCATGCGCCGCGGCCAGTTCCGAGACGAAGTCCGACCAGCCGGTGTCTCGCAGCACGAGCACCGAGACGATCACCAGCCCCAGGCCCATCACCAGGAACTGGATGTAGTCGGTAACCAGGACCGAGAGCATTCCGCCCAGCACGGTGTACAGCAGCACGATCCCCAACAGCCCGGTCATGACCCAGCGGAGATAGTCGGGATTCATGTTCGTCACGTGCACCAGAAACTCGCCACCGAGGCGCAGGAAGATTCCCATATTGAGCACGCCGCCGAGGATCACCACCAGTCCGGCGAGCCAGCGGACGCGTTTGCCGAAGCGATTCTCGAAGAGTTCGGGAATGGTAATCACGCCCGCGTCGCGCAGCGGCCGGATCACAAAGCCGGTGGCGCCGACCAGGAACATGGCCGCGGCCATGAGCACGCCGATGGTGGCGCCGGCGGGACCGTTGGTGAAGCCCATTTGGGCCGTGTACATGACCGTGACCAGGCCCATCTCGGTGGCGGCCAACGACGCGATCCCGAGGTTCAGATCCATTTCCCGGCCGGCAACCGCGAAGTCTTCCACGCCGCGGATGTATCGCCGCATCCAGACCCCGGCCACAATGCAGCCGGTCAGGTAAACAACAATGATCCCCCAATCCGTCGGCGAAAGCGTCATCTCGGCCGCCTCCTACTGGCGTAAACGCTGCGGAGTCGCGCCCGCTCGGGTGCGAAACGGCGAATATACCGACGCCGCCAGACGGGGTCAACCATCCAAGCAGTCAGGTGGTCGCAACGGCGCGAGCCGCCACAAGAAGCCCCCGTTTACCACCGTGCGCCAGTCCCGCCTTCCCCGCAAACACTTGCCCTCATCCCGCCACGTCCCGAGTCTACTTGCCTTCGACGGTTTCGTCGGGCGGGATGCCCAGCTTCTTGTATCGCCGGGCACGACTCTCCTCATCCCCCTGGTTGATCTCCCGCGCGAGTCTGCCCACCTCGAGGGCGTGCTCCCTCGGAACCACGATCACCCCGTCACCGTCGGCCACCACCACGTCGCCCGGGTAGACCAGCACGCCGCCGCAATTGATCGGGAAATTGTACGACTCGGTGAGCATTCTTCCGGGCCGCACGCCGCGGGTGCTGTGGGCGTTGCGGCAGTAGACGGGCGGTCTCTTGACTTTGACGATCTCGTCGGTATCCCGCGCCCCGCCGTTGGTGACCACCCCGACGACCCCTTTTTCGGCCCAGCCGAGGCTGTTGTTCGATCCGATGTTGCCGCCCTCGACCACCCCGCCGGTGTCCATCACCGCCACGTCTCCGGGTCGGGCGACGTCCGTCCACGGATCGCGTGCACGGCCGTACTGCTGGCCCTTGAATCTCTTGAACCCTTCCAGGTTGGCAAAAGAGCCCTGTCCCACTCTGACGTCGGAGGGGACGTAGCGAACCGTGATCGCGAACCCCACGAAGCGATGCGTGAACTTCTTCTGGTCGCGCCACAGCGGCCGGATGGCGTTGTCCATCAGGCCGACGTCCTGGAGCCCGATCAGATCCATCCCGTCGCAGACGTCCGTGACGCGCAGATCCTTGTAGAGCCCGAGGATCTCCCGCCGGGCCGCGTCGCTGTCGTCGAAACCCTTGTTCTTCAGAATCCGGACTCCTTCGGGAGTGTGGTCGCGTTGAGCCCGGACCGCCTGTTGGCTCAGCGCCAGGAGAATGAACGAACTCAGCAACGCCCGCAGGACCGACTCTCGTGAAAGACCGGAGGCCCAACGCATGACTGGCTCCTTTTCTATTTGAGGACTTCCTCTGTGGATTGGTTTTCGCGCCGACGTGGATCGGCCGGTCACGCCGCGAGTATCCCGGGGGCCGCGGTTCCCGGGCGTTTGATCACGATCAACTTGCGATCACACTTCAGTATAGCTCAAGGGCCAAGTCACAGCGGCCTCCCGTCGAATGCCGCAAGTGTGGCAATCACCCGCCCAGCCACTCGTCCAGGTGCTCGGCCACGAAGGCGTCGTCGATCAGGTGAGGATGGGCGCGCCAGACGCGGTCGATCTCTTCCGCCTGGCCGGGGCTGAGCGTCTCCGTCGGGTCCAGGCACCAGGTGCCCTCCAACAGGCCCTGACGCCGCAAGACCTCGTGCACGCCGGCAATCACGCCGGCAAAGTTGTTGGCTGCGTCGAACACGGCCGCGTTGCAGTCGGTGACCTGGGCGTTCAGCCGCAGCAGTTCCGCAGAAACCGGCCCACCGGAGGCCACCGCGGCGTGACACTCCTCCAGGATGCCCACCGCTTTGCTGGTCCAGACGGCCCAGTGTCCCAACAACCCGCCGACGATCCGCCGAGAGATGCGGTGGCCGCGTGCGTCGAACTCAAACGGGGTGAGCAGATCGATCATGATGTTGTCGTCGTTGCCGGTATACAGGGCGACGTCGTCGCGGCCCGACTCGGCGATCGCGCGGACCACGTCCAGCGTCTGATAGCGATTGAACGGCGCGATCTTGACGGCCACCAGGTTCTCGATCTTGGCCAGCCGCCGCCAGAAGGCGTAGCTGAGGACCCGCCCGCCGACCGCCGGCTGGAGGTAGAACCCCACAAGCGGCATCACCTGCGAAACCGCCCGGCTGTGTTCGATCAGCTCATTCTCCGTGGCGTCGGAGAGGGCCGCCAGGCTCAAGAGCACGGCGTGATAGCCCAGGTCATGTGCGGTTTCTGCCTCCGTGACGGCCTGCCGCGTGGGCCCGATCGCCCCGGCCACGCGGATCAGCGGCTCGGTGCGGTCGGCATCGGCGCGGTCCATCTCCTCGGCGGCCAACTCCAGCACCGGCCCATAGAGGGCGTGCTCCGGCGCGCGGATGGCGAACTGGGTGGTGTGCACGCCCACGGCCAGTCCGCCCGCCCCCGAAGCCACGTAATAGCGGCTCAGCGCCCGTTGCCGCCGCTGGTCAAGTTTCCGCGCGGCCGTCAGTGCCAGCGGGTGGGCCGGGATCACGACGCCCCGCCGGAGGACCTTCTGGAGTGCGGGATCAATGAAGGGGGGCATTCACACCTCCTTTTCCTCGTTCCCACGCTCTGCGTGGGAACGAGCCCTCCTGGACGTCTTGC
>CAZUAM010000429.1:0-6483 GCA_964618095.1 uncultured Planctomycetaceae bacterium
CCATCCAAAGCGCATAACCATCAGCCCGCAATACTCTCGCAAGCGTAGGATGATTGAAATGAGAGATGCATTGGAGCAATTCTATCCGAGGGAAATCCAGAAAATCAGCGAACGAATTGAGAGATTCAGGGCCGTGCGCGAGTTCTGGCTTGCCAAGCCAGACGACCGGTAATCGCGCCGGGATTCTACCGACCTGTGCAACCGGACAATTCAAGAGCATTTGGAAAGGAACAAGCAGATGATCGGAGACCGTTTCTACTACTTCGTTCTATTCGGGGTGTGCGTGCTCGTTAGCGGCAGTGCACGGTCGGACGAGCTGGTGCTGGCCGAAAACGGACAATCGGCCTATCGCATCGTGTTGGCCGACGACGCCTCGCCTTCCACAAAGCACGCAGCGGAGGAATTGCAGACCTTCCTCCAAGAGATCTCCGGCGCCAAGCTGCCGATCGTCTCTGACCGGGAACCGATGGGCCGGCGGGAGATCATCCTGGGAAACAATGCGCATCTGCGCACGCTGTCGACGACAATTGATTTCGGGGCCTTGGGCTCGGAGGGGTACCTCATCCGCACGGTGGGCGAGCATCTGTGGATCGCCGGCGGCGACTTGCGGGGGAACCTGTACGGCGTCTACGGGCTGCTGGAAGACCACCTGGGCTGCCGCTGGTTCGCCCCCGGCGTGAGCCGAATCCCCAAACGCAAGCGGCTGGCCATCGGCCCGATCAACGACCGGCAGGTGCCGGTGCTGGAGTATCGAGAGCCTTTCACCTACGACTGCTTCGACGGCGACTGGTGCGCTCGCAACCGCGTCAACTCCAGCTCCGGCCGGCTGGAGGCCAAGCACGGCGGGAAGGTCCGCTTCGGCGGGGGGTTCTTCGTCCACACCTTCAACCGGCTGGTCCCGCCGGAGAAGTACTTCGATGAGCACCCCGAGTATTTCTCCCTGGTCGGCGGCAAACGGCTGAAGGACCGCTCGCAGCTCTGCTGCACCAACGAAGACGTGATCCGGCTCTGCACCGAGGGGATCCGCCGCGCCATGAAGGCCCAGCCCGACGCCTTCGTGTTCTCCGTCTCGCAGAACGACTGGCACAACTACTGCCAGTGCGACAAGTGCCAGGCGCTGGCCAAGAAGGAAGGCTCCCAGATCGCTCCGGTCCTGCAACTGGTCAACCGGGTAGCCGCGGCGGTGGAGAAGGAGTTTCCCGACCAGGCCGTGGAGACCCTGGCCTACCAGTGGACCCGGAAGGCGCCCAAAACCATGCGCCCGCGGCCGAACGTGATCGTCCGGCTGTGCTCAATCGAGTGCTGCTTCTCCCATCCGTTGGAGAGCTGCGACAGCGAGGCCAACCGCAAGTTTCGCGAGGACGCCGAGGCCTGGGCCAAGGTGGCCGACCGCCTCTGGGTCTGGGACTACGTGACCGATTTTCGCCACTACCTGTTGCCGTTTCCGAATCAGCGGGTCCGCAACGACAACATCCGCTTCTTCGTCCGCCACAACGTGAAGGGGATCTTCGAGCAGGACACCTACAACACCTCGCACAGCGAGCTGGCCCAACTGGGCGGCTACCTGACGGCCAAGTTCCTCTGGGACCCCGATTACGACGAGGAGACCGCACTGAGCGAGTTTCTGGCCGGCTACTACGGCCGGGCCGCCGGGCCAATCCGGACCTATATCGACATCCTCCACGACCGCGTGGCGAAAGAAAACATCCACGTGAACATCTGGGCTGGGCCCGACAGCCCCCACCTGACCGACCAACTGCTGATCGAGGCAAATCAGCTCTGGCAACGGGCCGAAACGCTCACGGCCGATGATCCGGAAGTCTTGAAGCGGGTGAAGCTGTCGCGGATGAGCATCGACTACGCAATCCTGGAGCGTGCCCGGCTGCAAGCCGCCAAGAAGCTCCCGGCCAACGCCCGGCTCAAGGCCCTGGCCGTCGCGCGGTTCGGGCCGTTCTTCGAAGTGCTGGGGCCCAGCGGCCTGACGCGTATTCGCGAATGGGACGCTTTAGATGTGAACGATTACCGCCGGAAGCTGCGCGGGGCGTTGGGCCTGGAGATAAACACAAACGACTGACGATCGACGGCCAGATCACCGACGTCTTACGCCGCCCGGCGGCGTCGCAGCCGCCAGCACAGCAACAGCGCTCCGCCGGTGGCCAACAACACCCAGGTGGACGGCTCGGGTACCGGTTCGGCTCCACCGCGTACACCCGGAATGGAGAGCGCCGACTGCGGGAAAAGAAGCCCTAGATCGCCTAGGTCTTCCAGAAGCCCCGGGTCGAGGACCTCTTGGTAGGGGTCGTTCAAGAAGGTCAAGCTGAGCGACGGGCCCAAATCATCGAAAGGATCGTACAGCATCTCGTACGCATAGTTGAAAAGGTTCATTCCCAGGATGCCGTCCAAGCCTTCTTCCGGGTCGGTATCGGCAGGCATAACGTCGTACACGAAAACGGGCACGTTGGTGAACAGCACCTTTCCATCCGGTCCGTCGATGCCGTCGTCGTCGACGGGCAACTCCAGGGAGTCGATTGTAAAGCCCTTGATGGACCCAATGCCCCCGGCCGCGCCTTGCACCTCGACTGAAAACTCGGGAGTCGACGACTCGGGATCAAACCCCAGGTCGATCGCCATCTGCGTCGAGACGATACTCAGCGCGGCGCCCGTGTCCACAAGCATCGCCAGCCTGTCATTGGGGTCGTCGCCAATGGTGGCACCACCGTCGGAGAGCACCACGCCGGTTTTCTGAAACGGGTTATACGAGGCGGTGATCATATCGCCCGGATCGTCGTGATTGTCCTCCCCGTATAAGGCCAGCGGAATCCGCACGGGCGCCGTGGTGGATTCGTCAATCAGCGGGGTGTCATCGTCGTTGGGGATCTGCGTCAACTTGCTGTTCGGCGCGACGAACTCGACGTTCGGCATCGGCCAGAAGATCCCCTCAAACGAGTCGGCCATCGCGGGGTCGATGTCCCCGATCAACTCCTCGACGAGTGCCCCCAAGTCGAGCCCCCACTGCATGCCGATCTTGGCCGCGACCCCGTTCTGGGCGGCAGGATCGGACACCAAGCGGCCGTTGTGAATCGGGGTGCCCGTGATCGTCGGCAAGTCGGGACTCCCGATGGACTTGCCCACGAAAAGCTGCACCCCGTGCTCCGCAGGGTCGCCAGGCGCAAAGGCGGCCTTGCTGGGATCGTACTCCAAGGTGAGGAAATCCACCGCGTGCATGCCGGCGACCAGGACCTTTCCCGGCTGGGAAACGTCGCCGGTGAGCGTTCCCCCGATACCTTCAGCTTCTGCACCATCGAAGACTTTGATGGGAACGGGTGAGATGAACTGGTCATACGCCGACCAAGTGACGACCGAGCAACCCGTGTCGTAGATGCCGAACGCAGACGACTTCTCTCCCGAGGCGTCTTCGTATATCTGAACGGTCGGGATCTGGCTGCCGAACTGGTCGAAGTCCGGATTGAGGTCCACCTGGGCTTTGATTTCGAGCCCCAGACCGGACTGCACCCCGACCAGCCAGAGCCCGAGAAGAAACGTTGCGACCAATACACAGAAGGAAATGTGGGAACGTTTCACTGCTGCCTCCTTTCGTGTCCGGAGAGCCCTTTTTCACATTATGATGATACCGCGCCGGGCCGATTTATGCAATCGTCGTGCGCCCCTGGTTCCCGCCAACTGTTGGGGGGCCCAGACCCCCAAAGAGGGCGTTGCCCCGCCGCCGTCGGCCCCATGCGAGGGGCTGAGTCGTCTGCCGATCATGGCGGCGTCAGTTCCCATGCCCCGGCCGTCCCCGGCGGCAGCGTCAGTTCGCGCTGGAAAACACGCGGCACCGTAAGCGACTCGCCGGGGCCCTCCAAGTCGATCCTGGTCACGCGCACTTGGGAGCTGCCCATACCATACGTCCCGGCGTCAACCTTCAGCCGCGTCGAGATCGGCTTGTCTGAGACGTTGACCAGCAGCAGGACACATCGCTTCTCCTCCGGCAACCGCCACGCCCCGCTGAGCACGGCGTCGGTGCTGACGAACCACTCGCCCGACCACTGCCAGTCGGCCCGCACCTTGGGGATCTCCCCCTGAAGTTTCGGCGGCCGGGCCATCCGGCCAGCATAGAAATAGCGCCGCAGCCGCCAGCGCAGGCGGACCACCTGCCGCAGAAACTCGGCGTTCTCCTTTTCGCGGACCACGCCCGGGCTAAGCCAGCCGATCTGCTCGCCGAAGACCAACTGTTGGCCCGCCTTCATCCGCAGGGCCAGATCCTTGGTCTCTCCGCCGCGATAGGCACGGCCGAACATCTGGATCGCGCCCCCGTAGACCGCCGGAAACGCCGGCACCTGGCCGTCGTACTGCCAGTGCCAGGTCAGGTAGCCGTCGAACCATTTGACGTAGGGCTCGGCGTTGCATTCGGTCGTCAGCACGCGGTCCTCGGGCATGTCCCGGTGGATCGACTCCAACAATCGCCCGTAGCCCTCGGTCCACCAGTGCCCGCCGCCGGTCGGATGCCCGTGGGTCTTGTCGAAGCACAGTCTCGGCCGGGCGGCGGCCACCTGGTCGATGTAGACGGCCTTCACGCCGCATTCGTCAAAGAGCCGCAGGACGATCTGGCGGACCCTTTGCTGCCAGAGATCGGTTGCCGGGCACATGGCCGCCAGCCGCACGCGGCTGCCGTCGGTCTCCTTGCTTCCATACGTCTCGACGTAGGGTTCGCCGTTCTCGTCCTTGCTGGCGGCGGGCAAGGCCAGCCGGCTGAACTCGAAATCTTTCGCGCCTTTATCTCGCGTGTCCCACAGACGGCCGTTGATGTAGGGCATCACGTACACGCCCGAGGACTGCAACCTGCGTACCCCGTCGGCGAAGCCTTCCTTGGCGGGAAAGTAATGGGGGTAGTCGTTGTCGAAGGGGATCTGGTGCCAGTTGTACCAGTGGAAGCCGACCGGCACGTCCACGAACTTGGCGAACTCCTCGACCGCCGGCACGCACTCTTTCGGGGCACCGCCGGTCATCACCCACACCGGCAACTCCCGCATCCACTTCGGCGTGTCGCTACGCCCCTGGTCGGCCAGCTTGGGAAACCATCGGGCGTGGCGGCGGACCCAATTGCCGTAGATTCCCGCCGCGTCGAACCAATCGCCCCGCAGCACTCGCCACACCGCCTCGCCGCTGAGTGCAAAGTCGTTTCCGGCCGCGTCCATGTTCTCGGCCGGGTGGTCGAACAAGAGCACCACGCTGCCGTCCGGGGGCCGGCTTTCCACGGAGATATCCTTGGTGCTGCTTTTCGGGTCGTGCACGGCAAAGTAGAGCCCCGTGTTGCGTTTTTCGTCGTAGGCGGCCATCAGTTGCATGGAGGTCCAGCCGCTGGGATACGTGCCCCGGCAGCGGAACGCCCGCTGCCATAGCCCACGCTGCACCTCGCCCGGGGCGCGAGGAAAGAAGACCTCGGCCTCTGGCCCCAGTTCGGCCAGGGCGATCTGCGGGAAGACCACCCGGCGGACGCTCAAGCTGCTGCTCTTGTTCGTCAACTCCAGTTTCCACCGAATGGCACCGGCCCGGTGATCCGGCGTTGCCCGGACCGTCACCTGCAAATCTCCCAGCCGCTCTTGCTGGGGCCCTCTCCAGCGAATCTCGACGCCCTGGGCCGGATCGGGGGAAAGCACTTCCACCTCGTTCCAACCGGTATCCGCTGCTAGAGGAAAGTCCTGCTTGGTCCGTACGTCGCGCAACTTGAGTGCAAACAGGGGCAGCGGATCTGCGGTCAGGAACTCTTGATCGGCGGCCGAGTCGAACAGGCTCAGCAGACGGATGCCGTGCTGGGCCCGCTGGAGGATCAGACCGAGGTCAGCGGTGCCGATGACGGTCCAACCCGGCGGGTGCCCGCCGCCGGCTATTGCGAATGCCTGTGTTAGACGTCCCTGCCGTTGGAGCTGCTCGGCGCCGGCAATCCGCCACCAGGCTTGCTGCCGATCGTTGCCCTTGAGTTCCGCTATCTCCTTTCGCACCGATTGGATGCGGTCGCGGAGTGCCTCGACGGTAACTGCTGCACGTGCGTCGCTTGGCGATTCCCCGGCCGCGGCCCGCACGCTGGCCGCTGTGCCGATCAGAAGCGTCAACAACACGGGAAACAAACTGCGGTGTCGCATGGCCTTTTCCCCCTCGGCTGTTGGATTGACTTGCGGACTCGCACCATAACATCTGATTCGGGTGCCGGCAATCTGATTCGCTTTCCTCTTCGCCCGATAGAGGGGTGTGCAGGCGGCTTTTCCGCACCTCCCGTGACCTCCCGAGTCGAACTCCCCGGCCGCCGTGGAGTTCGACTTTACACGGCCGGCCGGATCGGCGAGAATACCGATGTTCGCCAACACAAGGCCAGCGGCCCCCAGCCCGGGTGGGAGGTCGCCTTTTTTTCAACGGTCCGACAAAAAGCTAGCAACGCAGCTCAAATCGCTACTGACGTGTGCCACGGCCGTGTCGGCCGTGCAGGTT
>CAZUAM010000430.1:0-6443 GCA_964618095.1 uncultured Planctomycetaceae bacterium
GGCCACGCCGGGACTTGCCGCCGCGTAGCCGCGGCGGCTAAACGCTCCACTCCCAAAATCGTGCAACTCCATTTAGATTTGGCGTCCGTGGGCGCGGACTCGCGGCAGGAGAGGCGCTTCTATGCACCACTTTCGTGGGGTATCGTGGCCCGATACCGGCAGTTCTCGCGGAATTCAAGTCGAATCGTGGGCGGAGGGCTTGCAGCTTGGCGTGGCTTCAGCCATTCTTGCGGTAAAGATCCGGCGTATGATGGGGCGGCGGCAAATTCGGCTTGGTGCCTCAAGTTCGCGCAGTCCGCGGGCAACGTGGGCATCACCGCCTGGGGAGTCGGTGCCGCTGCCTCAGCCAATCGCCAAGCATAGACGGTATCGGGGGAGTGAGAGCCGCCCGTGCAGAAGATTACGGATTGAGCCGTTCCGGGTACTTGGAACCCAAAGTGGCAGATGGCCAGGAATCCTGGGATTCAGGGTTTCGGCAAGTCGCAAGCACGTTACCTGTATGGCCGGGAGTGCCTTTTGAGGGGGATCTTGGGTACTATCGATATCTGGGATTTCCCGCCGAATTCGCGGCAGAGACACTTCCGA
This sequence comes from uncultured Planctomycetaceae bacterium, assembly GCA_964618095.1. Classification (GTDB taxonomy): domain Bacteria; phylum Planctomycetota; class Planctomycetia; order Pirellulales; family Thermoguttaceae; genus CAZUAM01. The sequence continues at coordinate 586 of CAZUAM010000430.1, forward strand.
GCGAAACGAACGAGGTCAGTTTCCAGGGATTCCGCCCTGCTTTTTTCCGCCTGCGAAAGGCCTTGACGAAAGGAAAGGTACACCGATGATCTTGGGCAAGCTGTGGCACACGATAATGGCCCAAATCAACAAGATCGCCAACGTCTTCTGGACCGCTGATCCGATTGCCCAGATGCAGTATGAATACGATCTGGCGGTCGGCCAGTTGAAGGAGGGCCGAGAGGGCCTGGAGCAATACCGGGCTTTGGTGGAACGCGTCACCCGGCAAGCTGCCAACGACAAGAACCACGTCAGCAAGCTGGAGGCCAAAGTAAAGGCCTATTTAAGCGCCGGCGACCGGGAGTCGGCCGCCCGCTTCGCGCTCGAGTTGCAGAAGGCCAAGCAAGAGCTGGCCGAAAACCAAGGCCAGCTCAAGATGCACGAGGCGGCCTACGACAACAACGTGACCAAGATCAAGCGCGCCTCGAAGAAGCTTTCCGAAGTCCGCAGCAAGATCTCCAAGTACGACGCCGAGTTGAAGATGAGCCGCGCCGAGGCCGAAATGGCCAAATTGGCCACCAGCTTCAGCTTCGACGTCACCACCGACTTCGGGCAGATCGAGCAGGTCATCAGCGAGAAGATCAGCTTGAACCGGGCCAAGGCCCGAGTGGCCGCCGATCTCTCCAGCGAAGGAGTCGTTGACATCGAGCGCGAGCAGGCCATGGAGGCAGAACTGGCCGAACAGGCGCTGAAGGATTTTGAGGTGGAGCTCGGACTGGTGACCCCCGATACGGCCGGCGTTTCGGAAGCGGCCAAGGAATTGGGACCGGCCGAAACCACCAAACAAACGGAAGTCGAAGGCTAACCGCATTTCTCGCGCGCCGACGGAATGCCACCGCGAGAAGAGGGTTGCCGACGCGCCCTAAGTCTATGATACGCTGAGGGCAGCATTGACCCGAGATACGCAAGCAACCGTCAAGATCGGCGCCGGCCGACGGCCTGGACCTGCGGCCACCGCCTCGGACCAGCTCCCCGGGTGGTATCCCGGCTGGGCACGGGAATTGGCCGACCTCTACTTCTCCGGGACGACCTGCCTGTTTCTCCTTCATGGGAACGTGCATGACCTGATTTACTGTCCCCGGGGCGATGACGACGATTATTGCAACCTCTCGGAGTTCCTCACGACTCAGGTGTTCGGCAGGTGGGACATTGTCCTGGGGCATGATTTGAGCCGTGGTCTGCGTCCGCGGGCGGGCAGCGATGCGGAGCGATTGCGGACGATGTACAAGCACTTGGCCTCCCGCTGGGGCGAGCCCGGGATCTGGCCGCGTGAGCCCGACAAGGTGCTTCTGTTGCTGGAGAACTTCATCGAACGGACCCTGGTCGACAACCCGGCCGACCGCAAAAGCATCGCCATCCTGTTCGATTACGCCCAGTACCTGGTTCCCGAAGGCGATCTGAACACCTTGGCGCGCGGACAGGCGAGTCGGTTGGTACGTTTGTTGAGTTGGGCTCAGAATCCGCACATCAAGCGGGTCAACATGGCCTTTTGCCTGGTGACCGATCGGCTGGCCGAGGTGAACGATCGCCTGGTGCAAAGCCCGCACGTGGCCGCCGTCGAGATCCCCCTGCCGGATCGGGACCAGCGGCAGCGGTTCGCCCAGTGGGTCGCTCGGGAGAAAGACTTCTCGCAACTGACCGATTTCTCACCCGATCAATTGGCCGACATGTCGAACGGGTTGAGCCTGGTCAACTTGAACGTGGTTTTGTCTCAGGCCGCCTGCTCCGATCGCCGGGTGGACCACCGGGGTTTCGGCGAACTGAAGAAGAGCGTGATCGAACGGCAGTGTCGCGGGCTGATCGAGTTTGTCGAGCCCGGCCATACGCTCGAGATGATCGTGGGGCACACCGAGGCCAAGAAACGCCTGCAAGAGGACGCCGATTGGATCAGCCGCGGCCGGTTCGATGCCGCCCCGATGGGCTACCTGATCTGCGGCGCGGTGGGTACCGGCAAGACGTTCTTGGCCGAATGCTACGCCGGTTCGATCGGCATTCCCTGTGCCGTGTTGAGAAACTTCCGCTCCAAATACGTCGGAGAAACGGAAGGCAACTTGCAGCAGATCCTGGGCGTCCTCCGCTCCCTGGGGCCGGTGGTGGTGATTATCGACGAGGCCGACGCCGCACTGGGAACCCGGCAGGCCGAGGGCGATTCGGGCACCTCGGCACGTGTCTTCTCGATGATCGCCAGCCAGATGGGAAACACGCGTTACCGCGGCAAAATCATCTGGATGCTGCTGACCTCGCGGCCCGACCTGCTGCCGATCGATCTGAAGCGCCAGGGCCGGGCGGAAGTTCACATCCCGCTGTTCTATCCGCATACGGAGGCCGAGATTCGCAAGATGTTCGAGGTGATGGCCCGCAAGAACCGGGTGGAGTTGGCCCAGGATGCGATACCGGAAGTCTCTCCCGAGCGGCGCCTCACCGGAGCCGACATCGAAGGCATCGTGCTGGGGGCGAAACGGAGCATTCTGTCGGACGGTCGCAAGGAGCTGACCCGGGCCGACTTGGAGTTTGCGCTGGACGAATTCATCCCCTCGGCCCAAGGTCTGGAAAAGGAGCTGCAAGAGACGGCGGCCGTGCTGGAATGCACCCGGGCGAGTTTGTTGCCGCCACAATGGCGGGAGAAGGTGTCTCAGGACGAGGGTCGCGCACGGCTGCAAGAGCGGATGGTGGCGATTCGTCAATTAGTGGAAGGATAATGTAATCGAGGGCATTCGGGAATTCGAAGTTGTGGGAGGCGACTCTGTCGGCGACTGGGACCGGAGCGTCGCCCGCTCGCCGTCGGAGACGCCTCCCACAAACGGTCTTTCACCGGTCGAATTCCCTAACACCCTCAGGTAATCAGGAGCTGTTTTCATGACTGCCAAACACGCAAGACCCGCTTCGGCATGGTTCGACGAAGCGTCGGACGCGCCAATCATTGCCGAGAAGGCCCGCCAAATGGAGTCGTTCCTGACGGCCATGGCCGACGGCAAGGTGGACCAGTCGGAACTGAAGGCCCAGGAGGCAAGGCTGGTTGAGCTGATGAAGGAGGTCGAGCCCTTGCTGGATGAGGACTTGCACGCCAAGATCACCGAGCTGTTATGCGAGTTGACGGCCTACGACCTGATGCAGGTGCTGCATACCATGCACGAGGCCCGACCCAAAACGGCGTTTCGCGGCTGAACTTCCATCTCACTCGTTTGAAAGGAGAAAGTCATGGCCGGAAAACCCAAAACTGCGTTTTATCTCGTGTTGGTGCTGGTCGTCGTCGGTTTGGTGGGGTTTGCCGTCTGGCGATCGGAGTGGCTCTTTCCGCCGGAGAAGCAGCCGGGGGAGGGGGACAACGGGGAGGTTGCCCTCGGCCCGGAAGCCCCCGACCCGGGCAGGGTTACCACCTTCCAGGAGTACGATTGGGCGAAGCGCGAACGGCTCCCGGAAGTCAAAGGGACCTCGGCCTATAACCCGCTGGCGGACAACACCGTGAGGTTCGCCTTGAACGTCTGGGCCGGCTGGGGACCGATCATTTATGCCAACGACGGCTTCAAGGCGGGCAAGATCTGGAAGAATCCCGACGGTGAGGATTTTAAGGTCGAGCTGGTCTTGATCGACGATCCGGTCGCCATGCGCGACGCCTACGCGGCCGGCGAGGTCCACGTCGGCTGGGCGACCCTGGACATGGTGCCGTTGTTCATGGACGGGTTTGTCAGGGCGGGCGACAGCCGGGTGATGCCCCGGATCTACCAGCAGGTCGACTGGTCGAACGGCGGCGACGGAATCGTGGTCCGGGAACACATCAAGACCGTCAGGGACCTCCGCGGCAAGCAATTGGTCCTGGCACAGAATTCGCCTTCGCAGTACTTCGCCCTGAACATGCTCGTCGGGGCCGGCGTTCAGCCCTCGGAAGTCGAGATGGTCTACACCAAGACGGCCTTCGGGGCCGCCCGGGCCTTCGAAGTGCAAAAGGATATTACCGGAGCGGTCTCCTGGGCGCCCGATATCTACAATCTGGCAGACGTCAAAGGCAACCGCATGTTGGTCACCACGGCCACGGCCAACAAGCTGATCGCCGACGTCTGGTTCGCCCGGGCCGACTTTGCCCAAGACCATCCCGGCATCTGCGAGGGCCTGGTTCGGGGCATCTTCGATGCCATGGAGGAGCTGAAGGTTCAGGAGAACCAACAGGAGTGTGCCAAGCTGATGGCGGCCGGGTACGATATTCCCGCCTCCGATGTCATGGGAATGTTCGCCGATGCCCACAGCACCAACTGGGCCGAGAATCGGGAGTTCTTTCTGAACCGGAATAACCCCACGAATTTCGAAGCGGTCTGGAACCAGGCCTATCGTCTCTACCGGCGAATCGGCTCCATCGAACAGAAAAAGGTCCCCTTCGATCAGGTGATGGACGTCTCGATCATCAAGAAGCTCGGCCAAGAGCCGAAATATGCTTCCCAGAAGGACGAGTATAAGATCAGCCTGGCACCCAAGACCGTTGGCCAGATCATGCTGGAGTCGGAGGAAATCCTGACCAACACGGTGGTGATCCACTTTTATCCCAATGACTGGGATCTGTACAAGAAGATCACCAAAGAGGTCGACGACAAGTCGGTGGAAGAGCTCTACGACCCGAACGTCGACCTGGTGCTGGACGAGGTCGCCAAGTTGACCGAGCAGTTCGGGATGGCGCGGGTGATCATCGAGGGACACACGGATAGTTCCAAAAAGGGTCTGGTACCTGCGGATCTGGTCGAGGAGTTGTCGATGAATCGTGCCAATGCGGTCAAAGAGGCGCTGGTGAACAAGTACCGCCTCGATCCGAACAAGTTCGCGGTGGACGGCAAGGGCTGGAAGGTGCCCGGCGACCCCCAGGACCCCCTGAATCAGGCCAAGAACCGCCGCGTCGAGATCAAGGTCTATTCCGCCGAGCAGGAGTAGGGTCGGGTTGAGATTACCGCGTGAGTGCTCCGGTCAGCAGCTTGCCTGCTGCCCTGCTTTGCGTTCTTGAAGGACTTGGCTCCATGGCTGCGCAGCCGACGAACGAACCCGGAAAGGAAGGGGAACAACCCGCAGCCGGTTCCCCGGCGCAGCAGACCGTCGAAGATCTCCCCCCCGGCAAGACGGCATCCGCGCGGCCGCCGCTGTTCGCCTTGCGCCGCGAGATTCCCCGCTGGCTGGCCGTTCTGTGCGGACTGCTGTGCATTGCACTTTGTGCCGGCGGGTGGTGGTTGCTAACCAGGGGAATCCGCGAAGAGCGAATCTTCAGCCCCAGTATCTTGCCGAGTCCCGAAGAGACGTTCGGCGACTTATACAGCCTGTGGTTCGACCGCGCGCTGACGCGCAACACCTACGCCAGTCTAAGGCGAGTAACCCTGGGATTTGGATTGGCCGTCTTGGTGGGCGTTCCCCTGGGTATGCTGTGTGGCTGTTTCCGCTGGATCAACGCCTTCTTCGCGCCGCTGACGATCATGGGGCGCAACATCCCCATCGCCGCCGTGATTCCCCTGACGTTCTCCTTCTTTGGAATCGGCGAGTTTCAGAAGATCATGTTCATTTTCATCGCCTGCGTAGCCTTCATCGTGATGGATTCGGCAACCGCGGTAGGCGACGTCAGCAGCAAGTATCTCGATACCGCCTACACGCTGGGCGCGAACCGGCGCCAGATCATCCTCAAAGTGCTGGTCCCCTTGGCCCTGCCCAGCATTTTCAACTCCCTGCGCCTGCTGTTCGGCCTTGCCTTCGGGTACATCATGCTGGCCGAGCTGATCAAGGCCGGCAACGAGGCGACCGGGCTGGGCGGCCTGATCAACATCCTCGAACGGCGCGGCCGCTTCGAACGCATC
>CAZUAM010000431.1:0-6436 GCA_964618095.1 uncultured Planctomycetaceae bacterium
AGCGTTGGTCCGGATGACGAAGGGCATGGCCGATCAAGGCACGTTGTCGGTAGTTCAGGATCTCGACGCCGTGCAGCTCTCGCTCGATTGCGCCTAGCTCTTCCGTCTTGCGTTCGATGTACTTGTGGAGTTCATCGATGGCGCGGCGAAGAACCTCAAGGTGATAGAGAATGAAGTAAGTCAAGTCGTTTTCGTCCGTCTCGGTGTAGAGAAACGCGCGGCCATACTTTGCCGGGCCCTTCCGAATGATTTGTGATATCGAGATGAACTCGCACAACCAATAGCCATGATGGAGCATTGACCAATAGAACAAGGCCCTGGCGGTTCTGCCGTTCCCATCGACAAATGGATGATCATACGAGAGCCAGAAATGCAGGATAATCGACCGCAGCGCCGGGTGGATAAACCCACCGGGTGCCTTGCCACTTGCGAATTCACACATCCGCTTCATTCGCTGATTAAGCTCGCCGGCATGCGGTGGTTCGTGGAACACCTCACCGTAAATGTCGCTGACCACGACTCGCTCGTCAGCCCGACGGAACCGACCCGCAGCTGATGGTTCCTCGAGAGTTTGATCCGTTACAAGTCGATGGATGTCAAACACGAGGCGCTGCGTCAGCGGCTTGTCTTGCCATTCACTAATCCTCCTCATGGTCAGGAAGTTGTTAAGGATCATTCGTTCGCTGCGATCTTGTGGGGGGCGGCCGGTGCGGAGCATTTCTTTGGCAACCCGGCGAGTGGTGGTTGCACCTTCAAGCTGACTGGACGTGATGGCCTCTTCGATCAGTGATCCGACGTAGTAGCGATCCCTGGTCTCCGGATTCGTGATCTGGTCGGGCATGCCGATCCGGCCGCCGGCTCCAAGGTCGATGTGATGCAGATGCTCCGATATCAGTTCCAGCGGAGCATAACGGAAGGGGGCCCCGGACTTGTCGGTCAGTGGGACTTCCCTGGACAAGGCTTGGCGGCCGAGCTTCAGGGAAAGCCACCATTCCCGATGAGACAACTTGTTCGGCGTCTGCCGGTACCGCAGCTTGTCCCAATGAATGTACTTCCCGCCCACCAGGGGGCCAGGTGGCCTCCCCAGTATGGCCAGGAACCGCTCGCCTGTGAGCGCCTCGTTTAGGAGGTCCTTCGTCGCCGGTGGCGATTCCGGTTTCTTCATGGGTCTATCCCCCTGCTGTTCAATGATTTGCGCAATACTAATTTCATACTAGAATGCACAGAATTAGTATTTTCCGCCGCGGGACACCATATGCCAATTTCATGCCAATTCACACAGAATTAGTATATCCCAACAACCTTCTTCGTCAACATGGGCCTCCGGAAGTCCTGAGCAAGTCAACAGCCCGCTGAAAGCGAGCAGGACTCAACGGATGTGGCCTACGGAACCGCATCCTTTCGGTGTCGGCGACACGGGCTCCACTAGCGGCACTGGACTGTGTACAATAGATGGATCGGATCTGCACCGCGCACCACGAGAGTCCCATAGTGGAACACAGGAGTATCCCTGCCGAAGCCAACTCTGACAAGCGACCCAACCATGCGCTGAATCGCGCCCTGGTCGCCGCCCGAGTTGCCGAGGAGAACCGCGGCCGGGATATCGTCGTCCTGGACATGCGCCAGTTGACACCCATCTTCGACTATTTCGTCCTGGCCAGCGGCACCAGCCGACGCCAACTGCACGCCATGAGCGAAGAGATCGACCACGCCCTGGAGGAAGGACTGGGCGACCGGCGGCTGGGGATCGAGGGATACGACGAGAGCCGCTGGATCCTGCTGGACTACGGCGACGTGGTGATCCACCTGTTCGAGCCCGAAACCAGGGCCTACTACGCCCTGGAACAACTCTGGGGCCAAGCCCAGCAGGTGCCCTTCGAACCGCGACGCCCTGAAGGAACATGAGCATTCTCGCCGAGCTCAAAGACCGCTTCCGCCGGGCCCTGGTCGATCTGCCCGACGTCGATCTGGCCGAAGACGTCGAAGAGTTGCTGGAGCTGATCCGCCGCAGCACCGATCCGCGGTTCGGCGACTACCAGGCCAACTTCGCCATGCCGCTGGGCAAGCGCCTCAGCCGTCCCCCCCGAGAAGTTGCCGCCCAGATCGTCGAACACCTGGAGGTGGACGACCTGTGTGATCCGCCCGAAATCGCCGGACCAGGGTTTATCAACCTCCGCATCAAGAACCGCTGTCTTGCCGAAAGGCTGGCCGCCGCCGTGGGCGACCAGCGGCTGGGCATCCCCGCGGCCGCCAGACCACGGACCTACGTCATCGACTACTCGGCCCCCAACGTGGCCAAGCCGATGCACGTCGGACACATCCGTTCGACGGTGATCGGCGACGCACTCTACAAGATCCTCAGCTTCCTGGGCCACCAGACGATCAGCGACAACCACCTGGGCGACTGGGGCACCCAGTTCGGCATGATCATCTACGGCTTCCGGCACTTCCTCGATGAGCAGGCCTACCAACGGGACCCGGTCGGCGAGTTGGCCCGGCTGTATCAGTTGGTTCGTCAACTGATGGACTACCACGCGAAGGACCAACCGGCGGCCGTGCACGGCGATCCGACCCTGTCGAGACTGGCTGCTGAACACAAGGACATTGGCTCGGCCGTGCTGGCCGAGACGGCCAGCCTGCACGAGGGTGACGAGCAGAACGTGCGGCTCTGGCGGGAGTTCATGCCGGCATGTCAGCAGGAGATCGACCGGATCTACCAGCGGCTGGGCGTCCGGTTCGATTACACCCTCGGCGAAAGCTTCTACAACGACCGGCTCCAGGCGATCGTTGATGATCTGCTCGCCCGGGGGATCGCCCGGGAAAGCGAAGGCGCCGTCTGTGTGTTTCTCGAAGGGCACGAGATTCCCATGCTGGTCCGCAAGCAGGACGGGGCCTTCCTCTACGCGACCAGCGACCTGGCCACCGTCCGCTACCGCATGGAGCACTTCAATCCCGACGCGATTCTCTACGTGGTTGACCACCGCCAGGCGCTGCACTTTGAGCACCTTTTCGCCACCGCCCGGCTGATGGGCTACGGCGACGTGGAGCTGACCCACGTCAGTTTCGGCACCGTGCTGGGCGAGGACGGCCGGCCGTTTAAGACCCGCTCCGGCGAGACGGTCGGCCTGGAGGGCCTGTTGGACGAGGCGGTCCACCGGGCAGCTCAGATCGTCGCCGCGGGCGACGACGCCAAGCCCGGCGGGCCCGAACTCTCCGCCGACGAGCGAAAACGCATCGCCGAGATCGTGGGCATCGGCGCACTGAAATACGCCGACCTCTCGCAGAACCGCACCAGCGACTACCTGTTCAGCTACGACAAAATGCTGGCCATGAACGGCAACACGGCCACCTACATGCAGTACGCCTACGCCCGGGTACGCAGCATCTTCGCCAAGGGCAGCGCCGACGTCGAGGCACTGCGGACAAGCGGTACGCCGATCCTGCTCGACTCGCCTGCGGAACGGGCGCTGGGGCTTCAGTTATTGCGAATGGCCGAGGCGTTGGACCTGGCGGTGTTGGACTATCGCCCCAACCAACTCACAAACTACCTCTTCGAGCTGGCCGATTGCTACTCCACCTTCTACGAGTCCTGCCCGGTGCTGAAGGCCGAAACCGACGCGGTGCGCCAAAGCCGCCTGTTGCTCTGCGACCTGACCGCCCGGACGATCTGCAAGGGACTGGAGCTGCTGGGGATCGACGTGGTGGAGAGGATGTGAGGTAGCAATCAGCTATCAGCTTTCAGCCATCAGTGAATTGGGCCGGCTGACTGCTGAAAGCTGATCGCTGACGGCTCAAAACTCCACCAGCAGCTCTTCCAGCGGCCTCTTGGGCACGTGATGCGCGCCCTGCTGGTCGCGCCAGTAGACCACGTCGGTAGGGCTCTTGGCATCTTCCAGGACCACCGTCTCTTTCGGTTTGCCCAGGGCGATCGCCAGGGCGATAGCGAACCGATCGGGGATCTTCAGGACCTTGCGGAGACTCGCACGGTCGATCGACCCGACCATGCAGCCGCCCAGCCCCTGCTCGACCGCTGCCAGCAAGATGCTCTGGGCGGCGATGCCCGAATCGACGTGGAAGGTGCTGCTGATCTCCAGATCGCCCAGGATGACGATGTACCCGGCCGGCCGCTGGCCCTGGGCGGGCCCCGGCCAGTCCGCCAGGGCTCCGGCCCAGCGGAGATGCGGGAAGATCTTGGCCCGATCCTCCGGCGAGCAGGCCAGCAGGTATTTCAGCGGCTGCCGGTTGGCCGACGAGGGGCACAGCCGGGTCTTCTCGACCAGGCCCTTGAGCGTCCCCTCGTCCAGCGGCTGGTCTTCGTGGAAACGGCGATAGCTGCGGTTGCCCCTCAGCAGTTCGGTCAAGTCCATGGGATGTCCCCCGGGCGAGCGTGTGGTTTTTCGCCATTAAGCCCGGAAAAGGCCCTCCGGTCAATAGCGAAGTCCCGCCCGTGCGACACGGGACGAAAAAGCCGCAGCGTCAAGACCTAGTCCTTGTCTACGTACTGCTTCGCCTGCGATTTCAGCCAGCTAAACCGCGGCTGCCACTGGCCGTCGGCAAGCTGCCCGAACAGCTCCTTCGCCTCCTCGGTCCGTCCGGCCTGAAGAAGGACCTGAGCGCGGTCCCAGAGGATCTGGGCGTTTTGGGGCTCCGCTTCGAACGCCGACGCATAGGCGCGATCGGCCAACTCGAAATGACCCTGCTGTCGGAGCATCTGTCCCAGAGAAACCCAGGGAGCCGCCTCACTTGGCTTGGCGGCCAGGGGCGTGGTCAAGTATTCCCACGCCATCTCCGCCGCGCCCAGGTCGCCGAGGATTCGGGCGGCCGTCTGACAGGCCGCCGTGGGATCGGGGTCCACCTGCCGCCAGCGATCCGCCGCGCGGACCACCCGGCCGACAAACTCCCGCGGCGGCTTCGCCTGGAGCGTGGCGATCGCCGCCGCCAACTGCTGGTACCGCTTAAGCAACCGGCCGTAGTCGTTGCGGATCTTCTGGAGGTTGACTACCTCGGGCAGGTTTTCGTACTCGATTTCCATGGCCCGCTCCACGCACGACAGGCTACGGGCCGTCCTCCCGCGGGCCTCGGCCATCATCGCGGCCAGCCGCCAGAGCGCGGGCCACTTGGCGTACGTCTTGTTCTCCAGCAGCGGCTGCAAGAGGGCGTCGGCCCGCGGGTGCTGGCCGGTGTGCCAGAGATACTCCACCGCGGCCAAGGTGGTCGGCAATTGCTCCTTCTCGGATGTGCCGGCCAGGGCGAGGCCGAAAAGCTCTTCGGCCAGCGGCTGGTCGCCCACCTGGCGAATCTGCCACGCCAGGCGGACGGCCGCCGCCGGAGCACCGTCGGAGATCAGCTTCGCCGACGTTTCGCGGACCAGCGCGTCCCACTTCTTCGCGCCGTCTCCTCCGCGTTGGAAGGCCTGGCGGAAATCGTTGTCGATCGGCGGCAGAAAGCCCTGATCGCGCGTCTCCTCGTAGAGCTTGCTGAAGAGTCCTTGGGCCTTCTGCCAGTCGCCGCTGTTGAGCATTCCCCGTGCGTGCTCGTACCGGGCAACGTAGGCCAGCGCAGGGACCTTCTCGAAGCTCAGCGCCGCCTCTGCCCACATGCGATCGAAGTCCCGGCCGCCGACACGGTTGCGCATCATCTCGAAGAACAACGCTCGGCGGGCAGCGTCCGAAGCCTGCGACGACGAGGTCGAAGGACGACTGGAAGATGTTCGCGACCTGGGAGAAGAAGGAGACCTGGTCGAGGAGCGAACCGTGCTCAACAGTGCCCAGCCGAGCTCGGGCGACCGGCAGTTGCGGATGAACTCCAGTGCCCGGCCCCGCTCCTTCTGTCGTTTGGCCTCGTCGCCCTCGGTTGCCCGGCCGTTGTTCCAGTGGTGCCAAAGGTCGCGAAACTGGGCGAGCTCGCGGAGCAAACCGCCGCCCGATTCTGCCCCCGCGGTCGACCCCTCGGCCGGTAAGCTGAATTCCTGCTGTTGGCCCGTCCTCAGCTTCAGATAGGCGGCCACGTACTGTGCCAGCGGGTGATCGGGATGATCCTCCAGCGGATCGCACAGCAACCTGGTATTGCTGCCGAAGTTCTGCTCTTCCTTCGGGTCCCAGGTATGGCCGCCCGCGATCATCAGGGCATAGAAACCGACTCGGCGGTCGCCGCGGGCGAAGAACCGCCGGCCGACGATCTGCCGGGCCTCGTGCCGCCCGGCCGCCAGGTAGCTGGCCAACGCAGCCAACGCGTCTTCATCGGTCCAGGTCTCGAAGCGGTCGTCCAGGTTTCGGGCCTGGTAGATCGACCCAATGGTGCGAAACGGCAGCGGCAGGATGACCAGTTCCTTCTCATCGGGCTTCAATGCGGGTGCGCCGCAAGGCGTCACGTCAATCTTCCACTCCCGAAGCACTTTGTCGTCCTTACCCACCAGCTTGACCGATCCGTCGGGCAG
>CAZUAM010000432.1:0-6432 GCA_964618095.1 uncultured Planctomycetaceae bacterium
GCTTGTTGGTGCACTGCGTACGCCGCGCCGCCTCCCGCGCGTGCTGCACCGCCGGTAACAACAGCGCGATCAGGATGCCGATAATCGCGATTACCACCAGCAACTCGATCAGGGTGAAGCCCCTGCGACGGTGGGCATCCATTGCAAACCTCCGAGGCCAAGCAGAAGGCGACTGACTCTCGCCTGAATCCACAGAACGACCAATGTTATACGGGTTTCTGACGCGGGTCAACCACCGGTACCCCGTGGACAGTGTCCGAACGGCACGACCTTTTGAGGGGGGCATAACCCGGTAGCCTGAAGGAAGACACACCTCGGCAGTTCCCGAGAACTACGAAAAAAACCGCGCGAATAGTTGCCTATTCTGCGGATTCTGCTACATTTGCGGGTTGTCTAGGCGGCGTTTCCGAGGGTAGGCCGGTGCGCCGGAAGCCGCGTTGGCAGTCCGTACGCATCTGCTGTCTCGCCTATCTCCTGGGTGGCGCCTCGCGGCACCACCGGTGGGGAAAGATTCCTAGTTCCTCTTTTTGTTCTAAGGAGGCATGGCGATGAAAAGGTTGATTGCAGTGGTCTTGGTAACGGGTCTCTGGTGCAGCCTCAGCAGTCCAGCCCGCGCGGTCGTCGTCGAAGATTTCGAGGACTACACCGCCGCCGACCAACTTTTTGAGAAGGACGGCGGTTCCGGATGGCTGGGGCCCTGGGACGTGGCCACCGAAGACCGCCGCCCCGAAGTCACCATCGAGGCCGGAGGACTTCTTTATTCCGGCGCCGAAATCTACGTCGACGGCGGGGCCAACGCGCTCCAATACGCCTTCACCGAAGGCAGCATCGACGTGATCTCCACCCGTCAAATGCCCTCGCAGACGGACACCATCTACTTGAGCTTTCTCTACCAGGATACCGTCAACGACGATCCCCCCGGAGAAGGCGACGACTTCATCCAGTTCGGATTCCGCGACGTCGCGGACAACCCAACCGTCAGCGCACTAAGTCGCAACGGTGAACTCCAGGTTCGCTCCGGCACCGGCGGCGGAGTGGGTTCCGGGGTTTTCCCCGTGGTCGGAACAACCCACTTTTTGGTCTTGAAGGCCGAAAAGACCGCAACTTCTACCACCTACGACAGACTCACCCTCTACGCGGATCCCCTCTCACTGACCGAGGCGGCCAATCCGTCCGTGACGGCTCAACAGGATAGCGGTCTCGATCTGTCCGGCGACGCGTATTTCGTGATCCGCAAGGCATATCACGAGGAGGATGACACGCTGCTGGTCGACAAGTTCCGCATCGGGGAGACCTTCGCCGACGTGGTGGACCCGCTGGCGGGGTTGCACACGCTGAAATGGAACCGGTCAGACGATGGGAACTGGGGCGACACCGACGTGGGCGGCACCGGTTACTCGAGGTGGGTCGATGAGGGTGACAACCCGGTCGCCGGCGTCCCCGGTCCCCAAACCGTCGCCTTCGTCAACACCAACACGGTCACCGTCGCGGAGGATCAGTGGGCCGTCCATTTGACGGTCGGCGACGTCGAGCCCGGCGCCATCGTGATCGACACCGGCCGGACCCTGACGGTGGCCGGCAACGTGACCATCGGCACGGGCTCCGGCCTGACGATTGGCGCCGGCGCCACGTTGTCCGCAGGCGGGGCCGTGAACACCGTGGATTTCCCCCCGGTGTTTCTTGGGGCCGGTGCCACGCTTCGCGCGAAGGGGGGGAGCATCTACGGCCTATGGGGCGGCGGAGACCCCACGGTTGACGCGATCGGCGGCAATTTGGCAGTCACCTATTTCGACGACGATGCGGGAGGGGGCACCCTGACCAAGAAAGGCATCGGGACGCTGACCATGGACAACTCCATTCCCGAGGGGGTCCACGCCGAGTCAACGACCTTTAGGATCGAGGCAGGCACGCTCCAACTGGTTGGCACGAATCCTTTCGGGGGCTCCACGACGCCGGTCCAGCTCGCCGGCGGTCGGCTCTTGCTCCGGGGCGGTGTGACAAAAACCTACGTCTACGACAACGCCCTGACCCATAGCGGCTTCATGAACAGCGGCGAACTGGAAAGCGATCTCGACTTCAGCGGCAACGGCGGTCTCTTGGCCGATACCCCGGCCGGGACGTTCCCGTTCACGTCCGGTCCCCTCGACGGAGGCCTCGACTTCACCGCCGACGGCTTCTTCATGGACGCCGGTGTCGGCATCACCCGCGACAATGATTATCAGAATCTCTGGCTGGGCGAACTCAACGCCACAGTGGACGGCCCGTACACCTTCGCGATCGAAAACACGGATGAGTTAGCCTGCTTCTGGGTCGATCTGGACCAGAACGGCATCTTCGAAAGGGCGGGGGTCAAGGGAGACGAACGGCTGGTCGGGTTGGGCAACGGAACCGGCACGGTCACCCTGGATACAGGGCTGTACAACGTCGCGATCGGTCACATGGAATTCTGGGGTGACGCCAGCGTCAAGGCGTTGTTCCAGACACCCGCAACGGGCCCGGTTCCTACGCTGGCGGTGATCAAGCCCGTCGACGCCGCCCAGCTCGGCCTCTGGAAGGGAATCGGGCTGGAGACCGGCGAGATCAACCTGCCCGGAACGCAACTCGTCGTCAGCGACCGTTCCGAGCTAGAAATCGACAGCCCCGGCACCGCTGCCGTTCTGGGCACGCTGACCATGGAGGAGGGCGGCGTGCTGACCACCTCCGGGACCGTCGAAAGCATCACTATTGCCGGGGGAACGACGATAGCTTCAGGGGCCAAAAACGTGGGCTTTGGGCCCGACGTCCCAACGGACTATGTGGAGATCGACGCCACGCTGGCCGACCCCGAATTGGTGATCTCCAAGGTGGGCGCGGGCACGTGGGCACCCCCCGTCCCCACGAACATGCCGGCCGGGGCGACCTGGCGGGTCGAGGAGGGCACCCTGCAGATGGTCGGGGCGGCCTCGTGGGGCCCGGTCACCAAGGCCGAGCTGGCCGGCGGCAGGCTTTATATCGAAGCCGATCCCCCGGCTCAGGCCCCCGGTCCGGCCGGTGCGGTCGCCTACTACTCTTTCGACAACCCTGCCGATCTCACGCATGACGATTCGGAAAACGGACACAACGCCACACCCGTCGGCGATCCGGAGTATGCCGCCGAGGGTAAGCTCGGTGGGGCCCTGGATTTCGACGGCAACGGCGACTACTTGGCCGCCGACAGCGTGCCCGCGGCGGTGGCGAATAAGCCCTTGAGCATCTGGGCATGGGTCAACGCGCCGTCGCAGAAGCATTATGCCTTAGCCTTCAACACAGCGGGCGGCGCCGGCAACCGGTTCTTGGGAGGGATCCAGACGACCGCCGGGACCTTCTACATGGTGGACACCAATAACCTCCAGAATACGGGCGTGTTCATTGGCGATAACCAGTGGCACCTTATCGGATTCGCGGTCGATACGGACGTCGACGAAATGATCGGGTTCGTGGACGGGGCCCCTGTGCACGCCTTCGGCTCGTCGACCGAGGTCGCCGCAGACGACCTCTTCTCGATCGGACAGGAATGGGATGGCGCCAGCGCCAGCGATTTTTGGAACGGCCTGATCGACGAGGTCTACGTCTACGACAGGGTCCTCAGCGAGGAGGATGTCGCCCTCCTCTACGGCGGTGGCTTTGGGCCCAACCCGGGCGACCCCATGTTGATGACCAGCCATGACTTTTCTGTCACCGACGATTCCACACTGGAGGTGATCAGCCCCGGCGCCGCCACATTCGGCGCGCTGACGCTGATCCAAGGCATGCTGACGACCACGGGTTCGGTGGACATCAGTTTCACCGGAACGACCGTTCACGCGGACGCCACCGAGGTGGGCATCGACTCCCAGGTGTCCACGGAGCTTAACGTGATCGACGTCCTTTCGACCGATCCGGTCACCTTCTCGAAGGGCGGGTCGGGCGATTGGGCCCTGAGGGTGGCCAACCGCGGCAGCGGCTTCGACATGGCAACCTTCGACGCGCAGGGAGGGCGTCTGATCATGGTGCACGGGCCGACCAATCCGGCCGCGGACGCGGGCCTCCAAGTCAGCGGCGGTGAGCTGGTGCTGGCCAACGACGGCACGGACGATCCCGCCGTCTTTGACAACCCGCTTACCGTGACCGCCGACGGCACGTTGACCGCCGGCACGGGCGGCCTCAGCGTGGGCGGCCCGGCAAACGTCCGGCTCGGCAGCGCGACCAACGGCGTTACCCTCAGCGAGGGGATCCTCACCATACAGACCACCGATGATTATGATCTCACCATCGCCGGCCCCATCGGGCTGGGTCTCGACGGGACCGGCGGCATCGACGTGGCCGCCGATGTCACCGTCGATCAAGCCATCGAGGCGGCCACCCTGACCCTCAGCAGCGGCGCCACGCTCACCCGGAGCGGCGCTGGCACCCCTGACGGCGACGTCACCGTGACCAGCGCCCTCACGCTTGCCGGCACGCAGGAGGAGAGCAGCGACCTCGATATGACCGGTAACACGTTGACCACCGCCGGCGCCGACATCAACCTCAACGCCGGCACGCTGACCTTCAACAACGCGCTGTCGGCGGTCAATTTGAACGTCGCCGGCGGCACGCTCAACGCGGCAGGTGACGTGACGGCCGGTAACGTGAGCGCGACTGCCGGCCAGCTCAACCTCGACGAGAGCGCCGATCTGGCCGTCACCACCATGGCAGTCGACAGCGGCGCGGTGGTCAACACCAACGCTAACCAGGTGGTCGTCGGCGAAAGTCTCACGCTCGATAGGGTAATCTTCAGCATTGACCATCCCGCAAACGCGTTCACGGCAAACGGTGCCGACCTGGGGAACAACGGCGTGGCTCGTACCATCACGCTTAGCGCCGGCACACTCAGCGTCGTTGGTCCCCCGGGCGCCGAAAGGATTGTGCTGGGCGACGATGCGGCCACTGCCTCGTCGCAGTATTCCGCAGATCGTGCGCCCAAGTATGCGGTCAACGGCGCCGGCATGCTTCCGGACGCCGACGGAGACATGCACACGGCCGGCCCGGCCAATCTGACAGGCTGGATGAGCGCGGGGGCGGGCATACCCGGATGGTTCAAGGTGGACCTGGGCCAAAGCTACTCGCTGGATTCGATGACGGTCTGGAACATGAACTGGAACCACGCGACAGCCAATACTGAGGAGCGGGGTATCAACCAGGCCGACATCTACTGGTCCAACGACTCCACTGACCCCGACGGGGGGGGCAGCTTCGACCCGGCCAATTGGAACCTCCTCGGAGTCGCGGGGGAACAGACGTTTGCGGTCGCCCCAGGTGTTGACACCTATACGGGCGAGCCGCCGGTCGACTTCGGTGCGCTCACCGCCCGCTGGGTGGCCCTGGGCATTAACAGCAACCACGGCGGCGACAATTACTGCAGCCTGAGCGAGGTGCGGTTCTTCGAGCGGGTCCCGGCCGGGCTGTACCTGCCCAACACGAATCTGCTGGTGACTGCCGGTGCGATACTCGATCTTCAGACCACCGAGACGGTCACTTTGGGCGACCTGACCTTGGCCGCCGATCCCGATCCCACCCTCACCCTTCAACCCGGCCCTTCTAGTATCAACTTCGCCGACGTGACCGGGAGCGGAACGGTCGAGGGCGATTTCTTCTCCGTCAGAGGCACACTCTCCCCCGGTGACGACGTCGGCACGTTGAACGTGACCGCCAGCCTGACCATGGAAGAGGATTCCGTGTACCAGTGGGAGCTTGGCCCTTGGGCCGCCGACCGCGTGGCCGTCACCAACGGCGAGTTGGCCCTGGATCCCACCAAGTGGACGCTGAAGCCGATTGATGCCGGCCTACCCGTCGGCGACTTTGTCGGCGGCGACCTGGTCGTGTTCACCTACGACACCCTGGCCGACGACTCGCTGGGTGGCTGGGAGATCGAGCTCAGTGACGTAGCTCACTGGGTCTTCGACCCGGCACCCACGCTTTTCGACGACGGCGAGCGCGTGCTGTTGACCGGCTTGACCTACATCGGCGAAGCTATCTTGTCCCAGTGGGGACCGCCCGGAGGCGGAGGCGGATTGTACTTCGACGCGGAGAACTGGACGGACGGCACCCCGCCGAACGGCGTGGACGCCGAGGCCAACTTCCTCGAGAAGATCACCAGCCCCGGCGTCGTCACCGTGAACTCGCCCGTCACCCTCGGGACCATCAACTTCAAGGAAAAAGACAACAGCTACACGATCGAGGCCACCGGGCTGGGCGAGATCACACTGGCGACGTCCACTGGCAACCCCCAGATCAGCGTCCTCGAGGGCGATCACACGATCTCCGCCCCGCTTTCGGCCCCTGACGGCCTGGTGGTCGATACTGCTGACGGGACGGGGCTGACGATCGATACGGCCGCCGGCTATTTCGTGCTGGAAGGGACCTTGACCAAGGACGGGACCGGTTCGTTGGCGCTGG
>CAZUAM010000433.1:0-6424 GCA_964618095.1 uncultured Planctomycetaceae bacterium
CGACCAGGATCGCGTTGGAGAGGTGAATCAGCTCCGGCTGGATCTCCTCACTCAGCCAACGAATCAGCTTTTCAAGCTCCTTCCGCTGCCGGCCTTCTTCACCTCGGAGCATGGAGACGGTCAGCTTGCCGAGTTGTTCCGCCCGGGTGCGCGCTCCGCCCTTGGCGACCCAGCGAAGCAGAGCCGGATAGTCCAGCAGCCGGTCGAGCATCCAGGGGGTGTGGCGGAAAACGGCCGAGTATCCCTGCAAGTAGACGTTGATTCCGCCGAAGGCCACGCGATCGATGCTGACGTTTTCTTCGTCGGTGCGGATGGGCGTATAGAGGGGCACCAGCAGGACGTCCTCGCCCGCGGCCCGCAGCGCCGCGGCCAGCCGGTTGCCGTGCAGGCAACTCCCGCAGTACATCTCGCCGGCACCGGCTGAAAGGTGGACGATTCTCATGGAATGCAGAATGCAGAATGCAGAATGATGAATACCGAATCAAAAACCGACTCGTCGCGTTGGGTCTGAGAATTCATCATTCTGCATTCATCATTCTGCATTCATCATTCATCATTCTGCATTCTGGATTCATACTTCCTCGCTGATTGCCAGCGGGCGGCGGTCGAGGATGGCGTCGTCGAGGAAGTGCAGCAGGTGGCGGAGCGGTTCGAGCTGGATCTGTTCGGCGGTGGCTGCGGCCTGCTGGTGGTGCTTGGAGACCAGTGCGGTGGCCTGCTCGAACGCGCCCGCCCGCTCGTAAAGCTCGGCGGCCCGGGCGATCCGCGCTTCGCCGTGGCGGCGCCGACTGAGAAGTGCCTCCAGCTCGTGCCGGTCCTTTTCGTTTAGACCTTGCAGGGCCAGGGCCCAAAGCACGGTCGGCCGGCCGCCCAGCAGGTCGCTGCCGCCCGGACGCTCGCCAGGCCGGTCGCCCTGCCAATCGTCCAGGTCGTTGAGTATCTGGTAGGCCACGCCCAGGTGTCTGGCGAAGCGGGCCGCCGGCTGGCGGTAAGGCTCGGCCGGACCGGCCAGACGGATCCCGGCTAACAAGGCCGCCTCGAACGCCGGCGACGTCTTCAAGGCGTAGATCTTCAAGGCGTCCAGGGGGGCAAGCCGCTTGTCTCGGGCGTCGCGCCACACCAGCTCGGCCCCCTGACCCTCGCAGAGCTTGGTATGTGCCCGGGCAAACTCGGCCAGGACATCGGCCGCGACTTCGGTCCCCAGCAGGTCGCGCTGGCCGGCCACCAGGCGGTAGCCCAGCCCGATCAGGTAATCCCCCACGTTAATCGCCGTGGCCGTGCCGTACTTGCGGTGCAGGGTGGGGCGGCCGTAGCGCAGCGAGTCGTCGTCCTCGATGTCGTCGTGCACCAGCGAGGCCTTGTGGAAGACTTCGATTGCCAGGGCGATGCGTTTGACGGCGTCGGGCAAGTCGGCCACCTGCCGGGGGCCGTCGGCCAGCGTACCTCGCCCACCGCTGAGTGCGTCGTAGACGGCCAGGGTGATAAACGGACGTGAGTGCTTTCCGCCCCTGGTGAGGAAATCGTAGGCAATTGCCTCGGTACAGGCCACCGGGTCCAGGGCCTCGATCCCTTGGCCGTCGGTCTCGGCCAGCGCCACGGCGCCACGTGTGCGCGGCACCAGCCGCTCGAGCTCTGCCGGTTCGAACATCTGCGCGGCGCACCGCATCAGGTGGAGGTAGGTTCGGGTTTGCACGGCGGCCGACCGGTGCGGCGTCTCGAACATCCTGCGGATCCAGTCCGCGTCGGCCGAGGTGTTTCGGCAGCCGTTGTTCAACAGCGGCACGGCCATGCACGGGATGCCGGCCAGGAGGATCTTGTCCAGCGTCCTCTCCAGCACGTCCAGGCAGGCCACTCCCAACAGGGCGTCGACGTGGCCGCCGAGGATGATCTTCATCACCATCGGCGAACCTTCGGCGATCATCACGCGGTAGCCCAGCCGCCTGGCTTCTGCGCGAAGCTCCGTAAGCGGGCAGGCCCCGCAGTCCTGGCACAACAGTCCCAGCTCGTTGCACTCGGCCGGGCAGGCTTCCGCGTTGCGCAGACACTGGGGCAACAACAGCAACCGGCGGTGGTACGGCACCGCGGCCACCTGGTCGCGCCAAAAGGCCGAAGCCAGAACGACCATCGTCCAGCCGAGGTAGGCTTGGGGCAATTGCAGGCCGGCCAGCAGCCTTTGGGCGTGCAGTTCCATCTCGTGCCGGACCAGCGGCCGCGACTTGCCCAACCCGGCGGCCAACTCGATCGCCCGGCGGCGGATCTGCTCGCGCACCGCCTTCGCGTCGGGCACCTCTTTGAGATGGTCCGTCTCGCGGCCGTTGCCGGTGACCGGGACCGCGGGCGGATCGGCCGGGGAGTTGGCTCGTCGGTTGGGCAGCGCGGTAGCCAAAGCGGGTGTCTCTTAACCGGCGGTTTCAGTTGTGCCAGGGGATGGCGGTGTGAGGTTCGGTTTCGGTCCGGGATCGAGCCGGCGGATTGCCTGGCCCAGGGCCGCCACCGTGAAGGTCAGTGGATACAGCCTTTCATGATACCACAGTTTGGCGAAGTAAAAACCAATTGGGGTGCTTTCGCGATGCCGGTCCTCGGCAACCGCCGCCGTAAGCCAGCCGATTCCTGCCTCGATCGCGGGTCGCAGCGAGGGGTTTTCATAGTCCGCCAGGAGGGCTTGTACCGCCACGGCCGTCTCCTCCATACTGGAGTGCCCCCCGCCCGATCGGTCCGAGTCTCTTCCCCCTCCGCCGCCCCAACCCCCGTCAGAACAACGACTTGCGGCCAACCACGCCAGGCCCCGCCGGGCCGGAACGCTGTCGAGTTGGCCCAGGTCGCGATAGGCCAGCAACACCCGGGCAGTCCCGTAGACCGGATTCTCCTCGTGGGGGTGGTGCTGGTTGCCGAACCACAGGGGGACCCAGCTCCCGTCGGCCCGCTGCTGCCGGGCAAGATAATCCAGCCCGCGCCGGGTGGCCGCGCCGATCCGGCGTCGCCCGATCGAGCTCCGCCACACGTTGAGGGCTCGCAGGGCGTGGGCGGTCAGATCGGCCCCGCTGCGGTCGAACGGCAGCGCTCCCCAGCCGCGGCAGAAGGTGGGCCATCCGCCGTCCGCGTTCTGGATCTTCAGCAGCCACGCCAGGCCGTCTCTGGCCGCCGAATCGATTCGCCGGTGGTTGGCCTCGGGACCGGAATTGCGGAGTGCCACCAGGGCCAGCAGGGCTCCCGATGTATCATCGACGTCGGGGACCGCGCCGCTCAGATCGCTCCATCCCCAACCACCCGGGGCGGCACGCGTAAGCGGGTGAGGCTGCTGATGTTGACAGGAAAGCAGCCACTCCAAACAACCCAACGCCCCCACGTCGCCGGTGGCGGCGGCCAACGCGGACGTCGCCAGGCTGGTGTTCCAGGTGGCCAGGTTCGCGTCGATCGGCCAGGAGCCGTCGTCGCGGACCGAGAAGAGCAGGAACCGCACGCCCTGCCGAACCACCGGATGGTCGCACCGTCCGGTGCCGGCCAGGCTCATCACCACGAAGCTCGTCAACGGCACCGCCTCCAGGAATCCGCCGCTGGCCGGCTGCATCCGCTCGAGCACCTTGAGACTCCTTTTCACGCTCAGCCGGCGGATCAGCCGCACAACGGGATTGGGAGGCTTGCCGTGGAAGTAGCGCGCCTGTCCGACGGCCACCAAGGCCGGGATCGCATAGCTGACCACCGGCAGCCGGAGGAAACGAAACAGCGGATTCGGTAGACATGCCAGCTCGAAGGGCAGCGGGGCCACCTCGCTCCACGATACCAGAGAAGCCAGGGCACAGTTGGTGAGGATCGGGACGGCAAACGTCTTGTCTTTGCCGTAACGGCGCCGCAGGCCGGGCAGGCCCCCTTGGGCCTCGATATACGCTTCCGCGCGGGCGAGCAGCTCCGCATGTTCCTCCGCCTTACCGGCCAGGTGAACGGCGGCCCGGGCCAGCATGGTGGTGGAGACGTTCGAGAGGCTCTTGTCGGTATCGCCCCAACCGCCGTCGTCGTTCTGGCAGCGGGCCAGCCAGTCGGCTCCCCGGGCGGCAAGCTGCCGGCACGCCTCCCGGCGCGAGTCATCGCCGGTGTGCCCGGCCACCACCGCCAGCGCGCTGGTGGCCGTGGCCGTCGACAAGGCCGAACTGGAAAGCTCGCCCACCCAATGTCCCGCCGGCACCCGCTGGGCCAGCAGGTCGCGGCGGGCCGTTTGGTACGCGCTGAGAAGCTGCTCGACGTCGATCATGCGGTGGTGGAAATCCCTAATTCTCCGAGCGACTACTTAAGGGCGTCCGGGAATTCCACGGGTGAAAAACCCTTTGTGGGAGGCGTCTCAGACGGCGACCGGACGTCTTTCCGGTCCCGGTCGCCGACAGAGTCGCCTCCCACAACTTCGAATTCCCGGACACCCTCAGCTACTTCCCAGTATAGATGGGCTCACGACCCGGGGAAAGTAGTCGAGCTCTTGGGGAGGCAAATACGCAGCGACTTCGGCTCGACGGATAGTACAACGTCGGTCGTGCCACCGAGCTCGCCGTCGAACTCGACGGGCATGGCCGAAGCGGCTCGAATTGATACTCTTCGTGCTTTCAGCTTCTGGATTGCCTGTTCGCCTTGGAACGAGCCCGTATACAGTTTCCTCAGCTTCACTAGCATTTCGACGAGTTTCATTGCCTTGAACAACGTAACGTCGAACAGACCATCGAGGAGCGTCACCTCGCCTCCGAACCGCATGCCCCGGCCGGCATAAACCCCTTTGCAGATAGAGATAGCCATCAGCTCCAGATCCCAGCACTCACCGTCTATTTCAACCTCTACTTGCTTGGGCCTGTAAGAAAACAGGCTGCCTACGGTGGGTATCAGATATCGGAGTTTTGGCGGCAGCCGACGTGAGCCGCGTTCCTTTCTCCTGACCACCTCCGCAACCATCCCCGCGCTGGCCATGTTCACAAAATATCGGTCGAAACGGTTTGGGTCCGAATAACGGATACGGCCGATGTCGACCGGTCGTACCTCGTGGTCCAGCACCAGCTCTTTCCAGTCACGGATCGTGGTTCCTGCGGTGAAGCTCTTGAAATAGTCGGATCCCGTGCCTAGATTGGCCACCGCCAGACTGCTTTGCGGACGAACGGGCCGGCCGTTCTCGAAGAAGCCGTTCGCCACCGCGTTGACGGTCCCGTCGCCGCCCACGGCGACGATCTGGTCGATTCCTTCCCGCAGGGATTCTCGTGTAATCCGTACGGCTGCATCTCTGCTGCCGGCCACGGCATAATCGAAGCTGCCGGTCCGGGCAATGAAGAACCTCTCCAGCCCGGCGATGGCGGCAGCCGCAATGGCCTTTCCGGAATATGGGTTGATGATGAACTTGCGTTTCATTTATTCTGGTTTGATTTTGGTCCGGGTTGTCCAGACGATCTCCATCGAGGGAATCTCGCCGATTTCTCCCTTGGCAGCATACCCGGAACCGTCGAGCCGTGTAAGGCCCCCAGTACGCCAAATCGGCGACGATTGTCGGGGCCATAGGCCGTGGGGCAGACTGGCTGGTATAATCAGGTTGCCCCCCCGGGACTGTCGAGTTCCGGTGCACGTCGCAACGGGCCGCAAGCGGCCCCGCTAAACGACGAACCGGAGACCCCAATCGCGTCAACACATCAACCACTCTCCACTCACCACTCTCCACTCTCCACTTCCTTCCGTGCTCGCCCGATTCACCTACCGTCTGGCCACCGAAGTCTCGCCGCGCTTGGCGATGAAGGCGGGTTATCTCTGGGCCTACAAGGGGATGCGGGCGGTGGGGGCGTACAAGCGGCGGGTCAAGCGGGGAGAACTCTTCCCGCCGTTCTTGTTCCTTGCCCTCACCAATGCCTGCAACCTCCGCTGCCGGGGGTGCTGGATCGAGAACCGTCAGCCGGTTCGCCAACTGTCCCTCGAGGATATCGACGCCTTGATCGCCGCCGGCCGGCGGCAGAAATCCTACTTCTACACCCTGCTGGGCGGCGAGCCCATGATGTATCCCAGACTCTGGGAGATCATCGAACGCCACCCGGACTGCTACTTCCAGATCATCACCAACGGCATGTTCCTCAGCGAAGAAAACGTCGGGCGGATTCGCGCCGCGGGCAACGTCTCGCCGCTGGTGAGCATCGACGGGCTGGAAGAGCTCAACGACGACCGCCGCGGCCAGGGTGTCTTCCAGGCGGCCATCAAGGGGATTGCCCGACTCAAACAGCAGAAGATCCTCTTCGGCATCGCCACCACGGTGACGGGTAAGAACTTCGATCAGGTGGTGCGCGATGATTACGTGCAGGAATTCATCAGTCGCGGGGCGATGTATCTGTGGTACTACGTCTACCGGCCGGTCGGCGTGGATCCCGCGCCGCAGTATTGCGTGGGGCGGGAGCAGATGCTCGACCTCCGCCGCCGG
>CAZUAM010000434.1:0-6422 GCA_964618095.1 uncultured Planctomycetaceae bacterium
ATGGGCCTGCGTCACGTTGACGCCAGGCCTCAGAACCGATTCTTCACCGGCTCGATCGACGACGCCCGTATCTATGACGTCGCGCTGGATGCCCAGCAGATCGCCGCGCTGAAGCCCAACCAGCCGTCGGACCCCAAGCCCCTTGCGTGGTGGGATTTCGAAGACGGCCGGGCTGCGGACCGGATGAAGCTGCTGCCTGCCAGCACGCTCTTCGGCGACGCGCGAATTGCCGACGGCAGGCTCCAGCTCGACAAGAGCGGCGCGTACCTGATGGCGTCCAAGGCAGCACCGGAATCGGCGCAAACTACCATCGATTTCAGCAACGCAAACAGCAGCGCCCGTGCGCTCAGGGAACACTTGCTGGGCGACCCGTACCGGCCGGGTTACCACTTTGCCGTGCCGGAAGGGCGATGTATGCCCTTCGACCCCAACGGGGCCGTTTACTGGAAAGGACGGTACCATCTATTCTATATCTTCCAGGACAAGCGAGGGCACAACTGGGGGCACGTCTCCAGCACGGACTTGTTCCACTAGCGCCACCATCCGACCGGGCTGGTCTCCGGCATGTTCAGCGGCAACTGCTTCATCAGCAAGGACGGCCGCCCGACCGTGTGCTATCACCAGGTCGGTCAGGGCAACGCCATGGCGGTCGCCGTCGATGACCAACTGAACCAGTGGAAGAAGCTTGAGTCGAACCCCATTACCCCCGAGACCAAGCCCGGCGATCCGCATCACGGCAAGTATCGGTCGTGGGACCCCTACGGATGGCTCGAAGGAGACACGTACTACGCCATCTTCGGCGGGCAGCGACCGGCCATCGCGAAGTCCGATAGCCTGGCCGGCCCGTGGAAGTACGTCGGCGATCTGCTGGCCAACACCGTCGAAGGCGTGTCGATCAACGAGGACGTGTCCTGCGCCGACCTGTTCAAGATCGCTGACAAGCACATGCTCCTGTGTATCAGCCACCGGCTCGGCTGCCGCTACTACCTCGGCGACTGGAAGAACGAGCAGTTTCATCCGACGTTTCACGAGAAGATGAGCTGGGTGGACAACTCGTTCTTCGCCCCCGAGAGCCTGCTGGACGACCGAGGCCGCCGAATCATGTGGGCTTGGATCTTCGATAGCCCCGGATTCAAGACCCGCATGGATTACGGATGGTCCGGCACGATGAGCCTGCCGCGCGTCCTCTCGCTCGGCGCCGACGGGAGGCTTCGCGTGAACCCGCCGGAGGAAATCGAAAAGCTGCGCTACAATGCGAAGAGAAGGACGAACCTCACGGTCAAGGCCGACGCGGAACTGGCCCTCGAGGGCATCGGCGGAAACAGCATCGAGCTGGCCCTGGAGATCAGCGCCAACGACGCCAAGCAGTTCGGAGTAAAGGTCTGCTGCTCGCCGGACGGCAAGGAGCAGACCCTTGTCTACTAAGACGCGGTCGAGAAGAGGTTGAAGGCAGACACCACCAATTCGAGCCTGACGGAAGGGCCAAAGAGCGTCGAGGCCGGACCTCTTCAACTCGGGGCGGATGAGCCGCTGAGGCTCCGGGTCTTCGTGGACAAATCGGTCGTCGAAGTCTTTGCTAATGGTCGCCAAGCGGTGATGCGGCGAATCTATCCGTCTCGCGAGGACAGCGTCGGAGTGGCGCTCTTCTCCAACGCCGGCCCGGCCAGCGTCACCACACTCGAGGCGTGGGACATGATGCCGTCGAACCCATACTGATCGCAAGCGACCGACAATCGCCGGTTCGGAACGAGTGCCAAGACGGGTTTTCCTCGGACATCCCAAATATCCACCGAAACATCGGGCGGCTGCGGCGACGCAGGCGGAGACGGCCGCGACAACCCTGTCGGGGGGAATGCGGCCGGGGATGCGTATGTCGTAATCCCCGTACGTTTTGTCGGAATCGGGCTGCCCTGAGGTTTCGAGCCAAAACGCCCCTTGGCGCGCATTGAGAATCCAACGATTTGCGGAACGTGGCACTCAGCCGTTTCAGATGTTCGCTCCCCCGCGTTCTCGGCGCAGATTTTGTGATACAATTGCGGCCAGGCGTTGTCGATTCACCACGTCGGCGCGTGGCCGCACGTGCGGAAATCGCTATCACGTTGAACGTTTTGTCGGAGACTCCTTCATGAAACGGTTGCCACTTCACATGCCACGCAGCACCGCCATAGTACACGTTTCAGCGATCGTCGCATGCGTTTCCCTGGCTTCTGCGACTCTCGGGCAGGCGGAAAACTACCTGCCCAAGAACGATGCCGGGACCGAGGCCAGTAAGGAACAAATGCACTTCGTGCTGGTTTTCAAGTGTCACTTCGACATCGGCTATTCCGCTCTGGCCCGGGACGTCGTGCACGAGTATCAGACTACGATGATCGACCGGGCTTTGGACGTCATGGAATCCCACGGAGACCAGTTTTCCTGGACCGTGCCCGGCTGGCCGATGTGGAAGATTCTGTGGGACGGACAGAGCCCGGAAAGACGCAAACGGATTCAGACGCAGATCAGAAACGGAAGACTGGTGACGCACGGCGTTGCGGTTTCAACCCATACGGGCTCTCTGGAACTTGAAGAACTCGTGCGCGGTTTGTGGTTTGCGTCCGACGTGAGCAGGCGATGCGGGCTGGAGCTGCCGCGGGACGGCAAAATGACGGACGTTCCCGGGCACTGCTGGATACTTCCCGTGCTCCTGAAGCACGCGGGGTTTATCTTCTTCCACTGCGGCGGCAACCCGACCAACCAACCAGTCCGGGTTCCGCTGCTGTTCTGGTGGGAAGGTCCCGACGGCTCACGTCTGCTGTGCATGTTTACGAGAGGATATGCCGGCGGCTTGTTTCCGCCGGCCGACTGGAAACACCAGACCTGGCTGTCGCTTGTGGCGGCCGGCGATAACGCGGGACCTCCGAGCGCCAAGGAGGTGCAGGATTATATCGCACAAATCAGGTCCAAGTATCCCAAGGCGAGGATTACCGTGGGGCGTCTGTCGGATTTTGCCGACTCGCTGCTGGCGGAAAACCCGGATCTTCCGGTGATCCGGGGCGACGTTTCCGACAGTTGGATCCATGGCGTGACGTCCTCGCCGCGCGCCGCCAGGATTGCCCGTCGTGTCCGGCCCCTCTTGCCGGCGTTGGAAACGCTTCACACGCAAGGTTCGGCTTGGGGGTTGCAGCACGTTTCCATTCAGCCGGACCTGATGAAGGCCTATGAGAACAGCCTGATGTGGAGCGAGCATACCTGGGGACTGGCCAACCAGCACTTCGTGCCGGGACTGACCGGGAAGGCGTGGTACCGGATGTACGCGAGTGGGTTGGATCCGGCGTACGAGAGAATGGAGGAGTCGTGGAACGAACATGATCAGTACATCATGCGCGTGAAAGATTGGTGCATCCCAGTGATGGAGCGCGAGTTGCACACCCTCGCCGAGAACGTTGATACCGGCGGGCTTCGCATCACGGTATACAATCCTCTGCCGTGGAAACGGAGCGGTCTGGTCCGTTTCGCCTTGCCGTTCATGGGGTCCCTTCCAGGACGCTCCGTCAGCCCCGTTGGCGGCGATGACGTGGAACCGCTCGCGTGTTATGGCGCGGATTCAAAGCGGATTGGTGCCTTTTTTGCCTCGGACGTTCCGGGCAGCGGCTATCGGACGTACGTGGTGACCAGTCGGCAAGGGACGGACGAAACTGGGGATCTCAGAGCCGATATGGAGCGCAGCACGATTGAGAACCGGTGGTTCACGGTGAGATTCGATCCCGCGCGCGGTGTGGCCAGCAGCATTGTGAACAAAGCAACCGGCGCAGAGCTGGTAGACCAAAACACGCCGCATGGTTTTGGCCAGTACCTCTACCAAAGATTCAGCCGTCAGGAATCTCAGGAGTACCTCAATCACTACGTATTGCGCGAGTACGGCCGATCCCACGATCGGATCACCGCCAAGGTGCGTTATCTCCCGCCTGGTGTCCCGCATACGGACTTCTCTCCGACCGACATGGAATTCGGTGTTGAGCGCGCCCGCACGTTCATCAGCGGCACGCTCTATCCAAAAACGCCGAGGGAGGAAAGCGCGCATAACGCGGCGTTGCGAGTGACGCTATACAAGGATATCCCCGCCATCGATCTGAAGGTTTCCATCATTAACAAGCCGGCAACGGAGATCCCCGAAGCCGGGTGGATATGCCTCCCATTTGCGGTCCGGGACCCGACGTTCAGAATTGGCCGGCTGGGCTCTGTGATTGACCCCGAAACAGATTTGCTCTTTGGAAGTCAGTGCAATTTCATATGGAGCAACTCCGGCATTACGGTAGGCGACAAGGCGGGCAAGGGTGTCGGCATCTGCCCGATTGATTCCCCTGCGGTCGCCTTCGGCCGGCCGGATTTCATGAAATTCAAACCGAAGTTCGAGAACCTCGGTTCCGCTTTGTATGTCCACCTCTTCAACAACCGCTGGAACACGAACTTCCGGTCGTTCTGGAGCGGCAATCTCTGTTCTGAAGTGAGGATATGGACCTTTGAGAACTGCGACATTGGGCGAGACCTTGTTGTTCCTGCCTGGGAAGCCAGGCTTCCCTTGGCGGCCGGGCTGGCCAATTGCCCGGCCGGCCGGTTGCCTTCGCTGAGATCGGGGTTGAGCCTCTCCAGGACGGGCGTGCTGGTTACGGCTTTTGGCGAGAATCCCGATGGCGACGGGGAAATCCTGCGTCTGTGGGAAAGCACGGGCAGATCGAGCGAGTGTACGGTGTGGCTGCCCGAAGGCATGGCGAAGGTCTCGGCCCAGCCGGTTGATTTGCGTGGGCGCCCGAACGGAAACGTCGTCACAATCAAGGATGGCCGTTTCTCGGTGGACCTCCACGGGTTCTCGCCCAAGAGCTTCATCCTGAAGTGAACCCCGGCCGACTTGGCATTGTAGTATTGGTTCCTGAGTGCGACAGCGTGGGTTGTCCAGAATGTCCCAGAATGCGATCCTTATACTGGCCCGCTCAGCGGGGTATCATTGCCTTGCTCCGTGTGCTATGAAGTTCGGAGACAAATGATGACTTGGAA
Organism: uncultured Planctomycetaceae bacterium; assembly: GCA_964618095.1. Lineage (GTDB taxonomy): Bacteria > Planctomycetota > Planctomycetia > Pirellulales > Thermoguttaceae > CAZUAM01. Next base: position 5,032 of record CAZUAM010000434.1, read on the forward strand.
ACTTGCTTCTGGTGTGTTGCTCGCAATGACGACCGCTTCCGTACTGACCGCTTGTACGGCCGAGGGCGCCGGCGTCGTCGACACGTCGAAGAGCGAGCATGCGCGGTTGCGGAGCGTCGACCTGGACGACGTGCGGTGGACCGCCGGGTTCTGGGCCAAAAAGCACGCGCTTTGCCGCACCGCGATTGTCCCAGCCGTGCATCAGGCTCTGCTGGACCCAAAGAACTCCGAACAGTTGGTCAACTTTCGGGTGGCGGCCGGTTTAGAGCAGGGCCCATTTCGCGGGACCAACTGGAGCGACGGCGACTGCTATAAGTGGCTCGAAGCGGTGTCGCTCGTCTACGAAGTGTCGAAGGATCCAGCGCTGGATCGGTTGCTCGATGAGTGGATCGAGGTGATCGGCAAGGCGCAGCGGGAGGATGGCTTTGTTTCGACGAATGCTCAACTCCGCGACGACGTTCAGCCCTTGGACTCGCCCTATACACATCAACTTTACAACATGGGGCACCTGCTCACGGCTGCCTGTGTGCATCATCGGGCGACCGGCAAGGGCAACTTCCTGGGCATCGCCAGGAAGACGGGCGATTTCCTCCATGGCCAGTTCAGCCCGCGCCCACCGCGACTGGTCCACTTCCCCTGGAATCCGTCTGCGTATATGGGACTGGTGGAACTCTACCGGACCACGGGCGACCGCCGGTATCTGGAAGTAGCCAGAATCATGATCAACAATCGCGGTTCGTCGCCGGGTGGCGGCGATCACCGTAACGGCGGCACGGACCAGACGCAGGACCGCGTGCCCCTGCGCGAGGAGACGCAGGCCGTGGGACACGCCGTCTGCGCCATGTACCTCTACTGCGGTACGGCCGATCTGTACGCCGAAACCGCAGAGGCAGCGCTGCTGGCCGCGCTGGAGCGTATCTGGCGGAACGTGACCACGCAACAGATGTACGTAACCGGCGCCGTGGGCGCGGGCGGTGGCCGGTCTTCCCGCGGCGATCCGGTCCACGAGGCCTTGTTGGGCGTTACCGTAACTCGCACATGCCCGGAGCCGGCAAGAATGTCCCCTGACAAGTAGCCGTACTCGGCGGCCGTGCGGATGTTACCGTATCTTGCGTGGGCGGGTTGAGGTACCAGTTGATAGACCACGCCGTCGAGGTCTTGTTTGGCGAAGAAGTGGTCGTGCCCGTGGAAAACAGCGGAGAAGGCTGGGAACCAGCACGACAACGATGCGGTCACATTCCATCGCGTGGGAAACTTCCGTGAGACGGCCGTCAAGAGCCGCCCGAAGTGAACTCTCTCACGTCAGTACCTCCTGACGATCTCGGGCACCGGCTCGGAGCACGGACTCGACGCATTCGAAGAACTTCCGGATGCATTTCACTCGCAGCTGG
>CAZUAM010000435.1:0-6405 GCA_964618095.1 uncultured Planctomycetaceae bacterium
GCCTGGTTGCCGTGCCCTGCCAGAAACCGGTGACAGTTGACGGCGATCTTCAGGACTGGGATTTGACCGGTGCCATCGAGTCGCTCTACGAGGAGGCCCTGGCGCCGAAGTACACGGCCCGCTTCGCCGCGATGTACGACGACGGGGCCCTGTACCTGGGTGCCCACCTGGTGGACGACTCGCCGATGAAAAACGCCTACGACCCCAAGGTCAACCCGCGCGAGGCGTGGAAAGGTGACTGCCTGCAGGTCCGCCTGAACACCGACCCGACCATGTCGCTGCCGCTGGGCGCCAATGAATACGACGCCCGGCAAGGCGGCCGCACGTCGACCGACCCGCGGATTGTGCACCTGACGATGTGGTATTTCACCGACCGCCGCCAGCCGTGCCTGACGGTCGACTTCGGGTTCGACTTCCACGGCCGCAAGCTGCTGCTGGGCAAGGTGTCGGGGCTGGCCTTCAAGCCCGATGCCGATGGCCGGGGCTATACCCTGGAAGCACGCCTGCCGTGGAAGGTCCTTGCCGCCGCGCCCGATCAACGCACTCCCAAGGCCGGCGATCGCGTGGCCTTCACCCTGCAGCCGCTCTGGAGCGACGCGTCGGGCAACCGGCTCGTGCTCAACTACAACGAGGTCGAGTCGGCCAAGGGCTTCCACTTCCAAAGCGCCGCCGGCTGGGGCACGCTCGAGTTCTCGCCGAAGGGCAATCTGCCGCCGGCCGAGCAAGCCGTCGCGCCGACCCGGTCGCTGGAGCCTCTGCAGATCGACGTGCCCGCCCAAACGGAAACCCGCTCGCTCAGTGCCGCCGTGTGGACGCCCGGGGGCGAATTGGTGCGAACCCTGCCGGCGGTGGCCGATCCGCAGATCGTCGACGGCAAGGCGACGATCCGTTGGGACGGTTTGGACGACGACGGCGTGCCGCTGCCGGTGGGCAGGTACGTCGTGAAGCACCTCACGCACCGCGGCATTTCTGAACGGTGGCTGACCAGCCTGCATTCGGCCGGCGTGCCGCCGTGGAAGACCGACGACGGCACGGGCGCTTGGGGCGGCGACCACGGCGTGCCCGTGGCGGCCGCCGCCGGCGGTGGACGCGTTTTCCTCTCCTGGGGCTTCAGCGAGGCCGGGTTCACGACCATCGCCGTCGACGAAAAGCTCTCGCCCGAGGGCAAGCCGCGAAAGTACTGGGGTACCGGCAGCGTGCTGGAAATCGGCCTGGGCTCGATGGCCGCCACCACCGACGGCCAACGCGTCTTCGTCGGCCAGGACGGCAAACGCTGGGGCGACCATCACGGCGGCGATGCACCCAACCGCGCCGGTGTGATCCTCTGGAACGCCCGCACGGGCCGCGCGGAGAACTTCCCGTTCGGCAAGCGGATCCTCGAAATCACCCAGTGGAAAGGCCAGGTCGGTGAAGGCGACCACGACGCCATGAACCTCGCCGGCCTGGCGGTCGCCGGCCCGACGCTCTACGTCTCGCTGTATCATGACGCAATGGTCTGCGTCTACGATTGGCAGACCGGCCAGCGCTTGAAAGAGCTAGCCGTGCCGCAGCCGCGCGGCGTGGCCGTCGAGCCGGGTGGAAAGCTGATCGTCGCCAGCGACACCCGCCTGGTACGCCTGGACCCGGAAACCGGAAACACCGCTACGCTGGCCGAAGGCCTGTCGGCGCCGTTCGGCGTGGCGGTCGACGGCCGCGGCGAGATCTACGTCTCGGACCGCGGAGCGTCGATGTGCGTGCGCGTGTTCGACGCCGCCGGAAAGCCGCTGCGAACCGTCGGCAAGCCGGGCGGCCGCCCGTCGCTGGGGCGCTTCGACCCGAAAGGCATGCTCAATCCGCACGGCATGGCCGTCGACGCACAGGGCAAGCTCTGGGTCACCGAAAACGACAACACGCCGCGGCGAATCAGCGTCTGGGACGCCCGCAGCGGCAAGCTGCTGGCGAGCCTGCTCGGGCCGGGCCACTACGCGATCAACGGCGGCGCCGACCTCGCCCGACCGGCCTGGGTCAACACGCACAACTCGCTCTTCGAGGTCGACTACGCCACGGGGGCCGTGAAGACGCTTTCGACCCTGGTCCGGCCGCGGGGCCTGCAATTCGGCACCGACGGCGACGCCAACCCGATCTTCTTCCGGCACGTCGGCGGCCGCACCTACCTGGTCCATTGCGGCCGCGAGGTCACGCTCTTTCTCCTATTCGACGAAAAGACCCTCTCCGCCCAGCCGGTGGCGGCGCTGACGGCCAGGACGGCGGCCCGGCTGGCCGGCATCCATCCCGAACGATTTCCGGACGACCAGCAGGAACTGGCCAAGCAGAAGCTCGGCGACGACCGGCAACTGCACGTCTGGACCGACCGCAACGGCGACCGCACGGTTCAGCTCGACGAGATCGTGGCCGGCCGCACGGGAGCCCCCGACGGGGCACTTTGGGGGCTCTACTGGGGCGCTTGGGTCGACGACGAGCTGACGATTTGGTGCGGCACGGCGTACCAGCGCGGCCACGTGTGGCGGATCCCGGTCAAGGAGTTCCTGCCCGACGGCACGCCGGTCTACCCCGACCCGGCCGAGCAGTCGCCGATTTTCACGGCCCGGTATCCCAACGCGATCGGCGGCGTTCTCCCGTCGGAAGATGGCCAAAGCGTCTACCTGATCGAGCAGGCCGGCGGCGACGCCCGCGGCGGCGGCTCGCGAATGGCCGTCTCGCGCTACACCTTGGACGGACGCCGACTCTGGGCCTACCGCAAGACGTGGACCGGGTTCGCGCTGGATTCGCCGCTGTATCGCCCCGGCTACGTCATCGGCGCGATGAAGTTCTGCGGCCGTGCCCCGCTCAAAACGCCCGATCGTGACATGGAGCTGGTCATGGTCAACGGGTATCACGGGCAGTTCAACCTGCTGACCGACGAGGGCCTCTGGGTGACCTCGCTGGCCAGCGACAACCGCTTCAGCCCGACCATGAGCGAGCATACGTTTTACGTCGAGAACTTCAGCGGGTTTTTCTTCCGCAATCGCGACAACGGCCGCTACTATTATATTGCCGGTGAGACGGATACGCGGATCATGGAAGTCACGGGCCTGGACACCATCGCCACCGGCTCGTTGGAGATGGCCCTGGGCAAAGGCGACGTCGCCCGCGCCCGGGAAGTCGCCGCCCGCAAGCTCTCCCGCGGCCCGGCCCGGCTGCCGCTGGTGCTGCGCCGCCTGAAGCCGACCGTCGACGGCCAACTGGGCGAGTGGCGGTTCGACGCCCATGCGGCGCTGGACGCTGGCGGGGGCCGCTCGGCCCGCTTCGCGCTGGGCTACGACGACCAAACGCTCTACCTCGCCTTCGACGTCAAGGACACTTCGCCGATGAAGAACGCCGGCAGCGACGAGGCACTGCTGTTCAAGTCGGGCGACACGTGCGAGCTGATGCTGGCCACCGACCCGCGGGCCGAGCCCGGCCGCAAGAAGCCGGCCGCCGGCGACCTGCGTCTCTTGCTGAGCGAGATGGGCGGCCAGCCGATCGCCGTGCTCTACGAACCCGTGTTGAGGCCCGGGGCCGATCGCGCCGAGCGGATCTTCAGCTCGCCGACCGGCAGCGAGACCTTCGCCCGCGTCGTGAAGCTCGACCAGGCCCGGTTGGCAATCCGGCGCAGCGCAGAAGGATACCGACTGGAGGCCGCCGTGCCGCTGGAGGCATTGGGCCTTGAGGTGGCTCCCGGCCGAACGCTTCGCGGCGACCTGGGCACACTTTTTTCCACGCCGGGTGGCAACGCGGTCGGCCGCCGCGCTTACTACTTCAACCAGGACACGCAAATCACGCAGGATACGCCCAGCGAGGCACGGCTCCAGCCGGCCAACTGGGGAACCATGGTCGTCGAGTAGCCCGGATCACCTCAGCCAAGACGGAAAGGATCGACCGTGCGCACGTGCGTCCTAAGTATCTTATCGAGCCTTGTCATGGCGATCGCCGCCGGGCCGCTCGCTCCGGCCGCGGAGCTTCGCTGCGTCGGCGTGTTGGGTAACAGCGGGCAGTTCGGCCCGAGCCTGGTACGCATCTCGCCGACCGTTGAAGAAAACGGCCGACCGACCGGCGTCTTCGTCGATCGCGACGACACGATCTGGTTCGGTGCGGGCAACGCCGTGCTCCGGCTGAGCCTCGACGGACGACTGCTCCAGCGCCACCCGCTGGAACCGGCCGGCAGCGGCGTCGAAGCGTTTCACTTCGCTGCGCTGGGCCAGACGCTCTACTTCGCCGGCCGGGGGCCGAAAGGCAAGACCGTTTTCGCCTTGCCGATGCAGGAGCCCGACCGGCCCGCCGCGCCGCTGGCGGCGAACATGCCCGAGGGCAACCTCGACACGCTACGCCTGGCCGCCGAGCCGCTCGACGCGGGCAAGCTGCTGCTGGGGCTGGTGCTTCGCGACGGGAAACGGATCGCTGTCTTCTCGTTGGATCCGATCTCGGGGCGGCTCACCGAACGCTGCACCGTGCCGGGGCGCGACCTGCAGGGCATCGCCTGGAACGCCGCCGAAGGAGTGCTCTACCTGGGCGGCCTGCTGCGCGGCGAGACACTCGAAGGGGGCATCCTCGCCTGCAACCTCCAAGGCCAGCCACGCGACGCCTCGTTTCCCGCGGCCACCGTGCCCACGCCCGCCCAGCCGACCTCCTTCCGCGGCCGAGTAAGTCTTGCCGCCGGGGCACTCTGGGACAGCGGTCACTACGGCTATCTCGCAAGGGTGAACGCGCGCTGTCGCGGCGCGCCGGGCATCGTCTGCCGATGGCGACACGCGATCGACGAGGTGACTCAGGTCGTCTCGCCCTGGGATCGCTCGGGCCGCTTCACGCCGCTGGTGCTGGCAACCAGCACCGGGGAGGCCTGCTGGATGGCCAGCTTCGACCCGCGCGAAAACCGCTTCGACCTGCTCCGCCGCATGGGTGCGCTGCCGGTGATCGGCAGCGTGGGAATCTCGCCCGACGGCTGGGTCACGGTCGGCACGGCCCAATCGCAGCTCTGGTGGCGATGGGAGGACGGGCCGAACGCCGCACCGGCCATGGCCGACCTCAGCGTGGCCTGCACGCCGGGCACATTTTCGGGCGGCGCGTTCTGCGCACTGGGGCCCGTCTATGGCACCCACGAACTGAAACGCAGTTCGCCCGTGCCGCTGGTGTTCGAGCCGCGCGTGTTCGACCGCAACTCGGCCCGCCGTCCCGGCCATGCCCAACCGGTACCGATGAAGCAGCCGGTGGGACTGGCCGTGTTCCGCGGCAAGCGGCGGTTGTTGCTGGTCTGCGACGCCGAGACGAAGCAGCTCTGGCAGGCCGAGCTTTCCCTGCCCGACTTCACACCGCGGCAAGAGGCGTGGAAACCGGTCGAGGTCGACGGTGTCGCGTGGGCGGCGCCCACGGACCTTGCGGTCCTCGACGACGGCTCGCTGCTGGTGGCCGACGCCGGGCGGATCGTGCGGCTGGCGGCCGACGGCGAGCGCTGGCGGGCGGCGTGGTTCTGGCCGGACGCCGACCACCGCGACCAACTCGGCGACCGATTGCGGCTGGCGGCCGACGGACCTTACGCCCTGGTGAGCGACGCCTCGCGGCATCGCGTCCTTTGGCTCGATTGGCGCAGTCGCGTAGTCGTGGCCCAGTTCGGCCGTTCAGACCAGCCGGGCGACGGTCTCGACCGGCTCGACACCCCGGCGCAGGTGGCCTTGAGCGGCCGCCGGGCCGTCGTGGCCGACGCGGGCAACCAACGCGTCCTCAAATTGGTGCTCGACCCCGGGCCGTGACCGGGCAACTCCGTCGCACGAAGAAGGGTCAATAAATTCTCCGGAAAGCCTCTTTTTCAGGCCGTTTGGGCAGGGCCCCAGCGCCGCCCTCTTCCTTGGCGGCGCCGGTTGGCGACGGACGCGGGATCACGGTATACTACGCGTCAGGCATGAGTCACTCATTGCCGTTAGGCTTGTGAGTAGCAGAACTCGTGAGAGTTCTGACCACACGGAAGTCTCACGACTTCGGCTACAACTATCCAAAGGGAGATCCTCCAATGAAGAAGCGTGGTCTGGCTGCAAATCGACGCGATTTTCTGAAGACGATGGCCGGCGCGGTCGCCGCTCCGTACCTGGTCAGCTCGTCGGCGCTGGGTGCCGACGGCCGTCCGGCGGCGAGCGAGCGAATCGTCGTGGGCGGCATCGGCATCGGCAACATGGGCGGCGGCGACATGGGAAATTTCCTTTGAAATAGACCCGGTCCCCGAGAACGGCCCATGTATAGCCGCAACAGGAAAGCCATGTGGAAGCCGAAGCATCGAGTGTCCGGCACGATTGTTCTTGGCGCGAGCGCCGTCGTGTTGTGGTTCGCGTGGGCGGCAGTCGCGTCGGCGATCTGAGATGGGGCAAGGGGAGCGACCAGCGCGGCTGGAGTCCCGCCTTT
>CAZUAM010000436.1:0-6396 GCA_964618095.1 uncultured Planctomycetaceae bacterium
TCCAAAGGCGCTTAAGGCAACATAATGACCCAGGTAGCTTTCTTGCAGTCCCACGGAGTGCTCGATGCCGCGGATGATTGGGCCTTGCAGCCAGGTAGCGACACGCCTCTCGGATGCCGGACAGCAGCACGGCACTTGCTCTGGACCCTGGCTGCGATCCTCTTCTCGGGTGGCGCGGCCGGCGCGGCCGATCCTTCGTTCTACGTCAAGAAGGACACCTGGCAGGAGACGATGCTCGCCTCGCGGGCGGCGCTGGCAAAGCTGGAGCGGAACGATCCCGCAGACACCTCCTTCGCGCCCTACGTAAGCCAGGTCGTCCGCGGCGGCCAGCCGGCCAGACACGTCAGCGTGCCCGTCGCAGGACAGAAGCGACTGTTCTTGTTCGTCACCGGGGCCCCGGACGTGAATTACGGCGCGGCCACCTGGGCGGATGCAAAGCTGATTGCGGCAGACGGCAAGGAGACCCGCGTGTGTCACCTGAAATCTTTGAAGGTCTTGGAGGGCAGACACGACGTCGATCGCAACTTGAAGGCGGGCGTCAGCGGCCCGCTGCGAATCGCCGGCAGGCCGTTCGACCACGGCGTCCACGTCTATGCCGACAGCAAGATCGAGCTGACTCTGGACGGCCGCTACGAGAGGCTCGAAGCCTGGATCGGAATCGACGACTGGGTGGGCAGACACGGCGCGGTCAGATTCGGCGTGACGGGCCGCCAAGGGGCAGCCTGCTATGACTTGTGGAAGCTGTTGGAGCGGAATTTTCCGGACGAAACCCCGCGGCGAGAGATGAAATGGGTCCGTAAGGACCGAATCCTGGAGGAAGATTGGGAAGCCGGCGATTACGCCGATCTGGCCCGACGCTACGCCGGGGCGTGTTATCGCGTCCCGCCCCTGGCCCGGCGGGCCGCCCAACTTGCGCCCAGCGTCGATAGTGCCGCGAAGCTGCAAGAGATCTGCCGGATGTATTACCGCTCCCGCATCATAGACCGGGCACTCAGCCGGGCGCGGCAACTGAACCTGGGGGCGTTGCGCCTGGCGGTCGTCGATCTGGTCAAGACTTTCGGGCCGAAGTATCCCCGGGGCCCCGAGTTCTTATCGCGATTGTCCACGCTGGAGCAGGCAATCCCGGAAGCGCTTTCCGGCATCCAGCAGGGCAAGCTCGGCGACTACCAGAAAGTGGCCAGGCTGGTCGCCGCATTCGACCGCCTGAAGCAAGAGGCCCTGCTGGCCAATCCCCTGTTGGACTTCGACCGGCTGCTGCTGATCAAACGCGTGCCCGACGGCGACCCCCGGCGGCCCATCGGGACCGGGTACGGTCTGGGCGAGTACATCGGCCTGCCCAGGCAGAGTTCCAAGTGCCATCCCAACATCGATCGCCCGTTCGCCTGGGACAATGAGATCGCCGTGCTCTCGCCGGTAGGTCCTGAGGGCAAGCTCCGTACGCTCTACCATTCGGACGGCAACAAGCTGGTGACCGACGTCGATCTGCATTGGGACGCGGACAGGCTGCTGTTTTCCATGCCGGGGAGCCACCGAAAATGGCACGTCTTCGAGATCGGCACCGACGGCCGGGGCCTCCGCCAGCTCACCCCCGGCGATCAACCCGACGTCCACTACTACGACGCCTGCTATCTGCCCGACGGCCGAATCGCCTTTGTCTCCACGGCGGTCCTCCAGGGCGTGCCCTGCAACGCCGGCGTGATCGTGGGCATGATGTACGTGATGGACGCCGACGGCGGGAACATCCGGCAGCTCTGCTTCGAGCAGGATCACAACTACTGTCCCACGGTGCTGGGCGATGGCCGCGTGATGTATCTCCGCTGGGACTACACCGACACGCCCCACGTCTGGAATCGCATCCTGTTTGCCATGAATCCCGACGGCACGAACCAGATGGAGTATTACGGCAGCAATTCCTACTGGCCCAACTCGATCTTCTACGCCCGGCCCGTCCCCAAACACCCCACCAAGGTCGTGGGCGTCGTCACCGGTCACCACGTGGGCCGGGTTGGCGAGCTGGTGATCTTCGATCCGGCCCAGGGACGCCGCGAAGCCGACGGCGTGGTGCAGCGGATTCCCGGATACGGCCAGAAGGTCGAACCCCTGATCGAGGACAAGCTCACCGAGCACAGTTGGCCCAAGTTCCTGCATCCCTACCCTCTAAGCGAAAAGCATGTCATCGTCTCCTGCAAGCCGACGCCCGATTCGCTCTGGGGTATCTACCTGGTCGACGTGTTCGACAACATGGTGCTGTTGAAGGAACAGGAGCGGCACGTGCTCCTGGAGCCCATTCCGTTGCGCAGCACGCCGCGACCTCCGGTGATCCCAAGCCGCGTGACACGCGGCGGGAAAGACGCCCTGGTGTACATGGCCGACGTCTACGCGGGGCCCGGCCTGAAGGACGTCCCCCGCGGGACGGTCAAGAGGCTGCGGGTGTTCACCTACCATTTCGGCTACCAGCGGATCGCCGGCATCGACCACCGCGTGGGGGCCGACGGGCCGTGGGAGGTCAAGCGGGTGCTGGGCACCGTGCCCGTCGAAGAGGACGGGTCGGCCCTGTTCCGCATCCCCGCCAAGACGCCGATCTCCGTCCAGCCCCTGGATGCGAAGGGCAAGGCCGTGGCCCTGATGCGGAGTTGGATGACGGCCATGCCGGGAGAGAGGCTTAGTTGCGTGGGCTGCCACGAGCCGCGCAATTCGACGCCGCCGTCTCAGACAGCCATGGCCCTGGCACGCCCACCTTCGAAGATCCAACCCTGGCGAGGGCCGGTGAGGGGGTTCAGCTTCGAGCGGGAGGTCCAGCCGGTGCTCGACAAGTATTGCTTGGCCTGCCACGACGGCAGCCCACGCGACGACGGACTGACGATTCCCAACCTTCGCCGCGACCAGGACAAGTACGTGGTCTATCGGCCCGGCGATCCCCGGCAAGAAGTCGTCCGGGGCGTCGCCAAGGAAGACCTCATGCCCAAGTACAAGGCGATCTTTCCACCCAGCTACCTGGCACTCCGCCGTCACGTCCGCGTGGGTGGGCTGGAAAGCGATCTGCACTTGCTCCCGCCCATGGAATTCCACGCCGACACGACCGAACTGGTGCAGATGCTCAAGAAGGGACACCACAACGTCCGCCTCGACGACGAGGCCTGGGACCGGCTGGTCACCTGGATCGATCTGAATGCCCCCTGCCACGGATCGTGGAGCGAACTGACCCGAATTACCGGCGACCAGCGGAGCCGGCGCCTCGCGCTGCGGAGGCTCTATGGCGGTGTTGAGGAAGACCCGGAGGAGATTCCCCAATCGGACAGCCCGCCCGTCGATCCCATTATGCCCGAGCCCCCGCCCGCACAGAAGATCGAGCCGCTCCAATGTGCCGGCTGGCCCTTCGACGCGGCCGAGGCCAAACGCCGACAGTCGGCCGCCGGGCCCGCTGCGCTGACCGTCGATCTGGGTGGCGGCGTGAAGATGGAGTTGGTCAGGATTCCGGCGGGCAGTTTCGTGATGGGTGACCCGCGAGGCGAGCGCGACGAGCGCCCGCCGGCCGTCGCCAGCATCGACAAGAGCTTCTGGATGGCCCGCTGCGAAGTCACCAACCGGCAGTACGCCCGATTCGACGCCGCGCACGAGAGCCGTTTCGAGCACCGCACCTCGTGGATCTTTAGCGAGGAGTACCTGGGCTGGCCACTGGACGAGCCCCAACAACCCGTGGTCCGCGTCTCCTGGAACCGGGCCATGGCGTTCTGTCACTGGTTGTCGGAGAGAACGGGCATGCGGTTCACCTTGCCGACCGAGGCCCAGTGGGAATACGCCTGTCGCGCGGGCACGGAGACACCGTTGTACTACGGCGACCCGGACACCGATTTCTCGCCGTTTGCCAACCTGGCCGATTACACGATCCGCGAGCTGGCCTACGAGGGTTGGAGGCCCAAACCGCCCGACCTGGTTCCCCGGGACGCTCGTTTTGACGACCACGTGCTGGTCACCGCAAGCGTGGGCAGCTATCGGCCCAACGCCTGGGGCCTGCACGACGTGCACGGCAACGTCTGGGAATGGACCCGCTCCAGTTACGGGCCCTATCCCTACCGGGAAGATGACGGCCGAAACGCGCCGGGGGCCGAAGGCAGCAAGGTCGTCCGCGGCGGCTCCTGGTACGACCGCCCCAAGCGCTGCCGTTCGGCATTTCGACTGAGCTATCAGCCGTACCAGCGGGTATACAACGTGGGCTTCCGCGTGGTGTGCCAGCCGAAACAGAAGTCGGGACTAGTGCGGCCGCTCCGCGGCGAGTAGTACACGCTTCCGTCTCTTGGCTGCAACGCGCCCGAAGGCACGCCATCAGGAGCACCAGTCGACGCGGGTTGTTCTGGCAGTTCTTGGGCGCGGTGCGGCCGGATCTGCGCGCTTGATGCCCTCGAGCCAGGGCGTGATTGAACCTTCCAACGAGTCGGCGACACCCCAAACGGATTCCCTTGGCGAGCCCGTCTACCAGGGTACACACCTCGCGGGGGCCGCCAATCGTATCCGCAGTCCTGGCATTCACGGTAGACTGGGTAAATGGCCAGGCACACAGACGATTGTCCGGCAAGAGTCTTGCCGGCCTGCGGCTTTCTTTTTCGATTGGTGTGCGCCGGGCAGTAGACACCCGGCAGACCTGCGTTATACTCTGCCAGTGACAACGCCTCGGGTACCGAGGTACTCTGGCAAAACCAGTGGGCCTGACAACGACCCCGCCGTCCCCAAAACCGCCGTAGCCGCGCAGCTCGCTTGCCGGTTTTCTCAGAGATGTCCTCCTGCTGGAGTCCCTGTTTTCAGTCCCCAACAAAGGAGCCCAAACGTGTTTGCCAACCCCACAGTCAGGGCCGCACTGCTCGGCGGCTTCGTGCTGACTACGATCCTGTTCTCGGGCTGCGGATACGGCCCGGAACAGACCGTCACCATCGAGATCTCCGGCGTCGCCGCCGCCAAGGACCAGATCCAAGAGAAGCTCAAGACCATGACCGATTCGTCAGGGCACTCCATGTCGACCACCTCGTCCGGCGACTCGATGACGGTCAAGCTGGCTCCGGTCAGCGACGTGGAAGCCTTTGCCAAGAAGATCGATTTCGGCAAGGTCACCGACACGGACGTCACGAGAAGAGTCGTCAAGGTATCCGTCGGCGGCGAGTAGTCCGACGCGTTTCACCTGACGGGTCAACTTGCCGTGCCACTGCTGGCTTGTCCAGCAGGGCAACAGCGGTCGCCGACGACCCTCGTCCTGGTCGGACTGATTCTTATCGCCGCGGCAACCTGTGGGCTTATCGTTCCGGACGCCATCTATCTGGAAATGCAGCACTCGAAGGCGGAAAGCCTTATGGAGAGTTTTGAGCGAGTAGCCCCGAACGTCACGCCCTTTCGCCGCTGACCTCGAGCATTCGATGGGCTGGCCAACAGGGGGCCGCCGAAAAAGGGCTCGTCGCAAGTCGTCAAGCCACACCGGCTTGCCACGCCCCGGCACAGCGAGGCACAAGTGGAGACGAGCGGGCTCGAACCGCCAACCCCCGGCCTGCAAAGCCGGTGGGAGCCGTCATATTCCCCGAGGAAGACGGCAATTTTCGGAAAGGGGCAGCATCTGGGGCAGCAGTTGAACGGGAAATCGGTGTCTCAGACCCCGATCTGGCGATGGTCGTCAAGCGGTGGGAATCGCTGCCCGAGGCCGTCCGGGTGGGGATCGTGGCGATGGTCAAGACGGCTGGGCGGGAGTAGCGTGGGGCGGGTGTCACGAGAAACCGCCGTGGCCCGGCTGTGTGGGCGTTGGGGGGCTGTGGATCTCGGCTTCCCCTGTGGTGGGCTGGTCACTTGCGGCTGGGGGGCTTGGGTTTCAACTCCAGCCCGAGATGCTCGCAGAGTCGGTCGACGGTCCGTAGCTTGAAGAGCCGACGCATGAACTACTTGGGCAACTGCGAAGCCTCTGAAATCCTCGCATCTGGTGTTTGTTATCGGGCGGATCTGGAGTGCAAGAACATGCCACCCTTGACTGCTTGACGTGGTTCGCGGCCGGTAGGACTGCGGGGGGTTGCGGTTTTCCATCTCGCCGCGGGCCCGTTGTGGGTGAGATTTTGCACAATTGCCGTTCCAGGTAGCCCACGGCAGTAACGAAAAATGGTCCTCCGTGTGTCCTTTCGTCTTCACCACGCAACGAGCTTGTGGTAACGAAAGGTATTCACAAAAACCACACCCGGAAGACCAACGACATGATACTTCCCCGCGACATGGAAGTCCAGACCCCCTTGATCCATTTCGTCGGTAGTCCCCCACGATGTTGGCAAGGTTTTCACAGCTTTTTCCACTCAGCCGGCCGCTCTTGCGCCAACAACTCGGGTTCTCGCGAAAACCCGAGGAAACCGGGCGTCATGAATGCTACCACGCCGG
>CAZUAM010000437.1:0-6395 GCA_964618095.1 uncultured Planctomycetaceae bacterium
CTCCCGGGAAATGGCGCCACGCTGACCGAAAAGAACGGTAAAGGCGTTCGCCAAACGCCTCGGAACCGCTGCGATCCTTCGCATTCTGGTGACCTCCTGTCTGGTGGAATTGTTCAACCGCCAAACAAGAGCCGATCACCGCCGATCTGTCCAGATCAAACGGCCATTCTACGACTCGATCGGAAAGTCCCCGAACGAAACCAGCCTTCTCAGCTCATAACCGTTGGTATGAAACAGGTTAGAGTGACTCCAATGAGTCGTGCAAAACCTTGCAAACTCTGACAAAACGAATTATGAGTTTTCGCGACGCGGCGGCTGCAGGTAAGGTAGGTGACCGAGAGAGGGTGTCGCCGCAGTGGGGGTCGGAAAGGCGTTTGGGCAGCGTCGCTAAAACTCTGGTTGGGCGAAATCAGGAAGCGGTTTGGATTGGAGTTTTGGCGTTGACGCAGCCGTGAGAAGCTGATGGTTTGACGGAGTGTTGATGGCCAAGCCGGGGATTTGGGTGACAGGGCGCCGGTGATGGAGGGGTAGAAGGAGTGGCAGAATGTGAAGAAGCGTTGGCCGAATGGTCTGAAGCGGCGTGCTGGCGCGGACCGGAAGTGGAATCGCTCGAAGCCGACGATGGAAATGGTCAAATAGGTGGGAGTGAATGCAGATAGCGATCATGGCGGAGGCCTCGGTTTTCGGTGAATGGTCTGGCGGAGAATCAAGATCCCCTGCCGGCAATGCGGACAAGTTCTCGGCTTCTCCACCGATCCATCGCCTGGCGTATCCGCCTCGGACGCAACCTCATCGCGTTTGGCGGTGGGAAGTTGACTGGCGCCGGTCAACGGCTGGACTCGTCGCAGCAATTGGCGCTTCGACGGGTGCCAGATGCCATAGTAAAGCACCTTGTGCGTGCCCCGAGGAAGGACGTGCTGCAAGAATCGCCGAATGAACTCCTGGGCGGAGAGGGTCATCGTTCTCCACCGCCGCTCTTTGCATTTCCGATAGCGGAACGTTACCTGGCCGTGATCGATACGGATCAATCGGCTGTTTGAAAAGGCAACCCTGTAGATGTACCGTGCGAGGTATTGCAGGACCCTTTCGGTCCCCTGCACGGTGGGCCGACAGTCAATCCACCACCGCTTGGCCCAAATGGCATCAGGGAATTCTTGCTGCGGCAATGCCTTGCGGGCCATCTCCACAAACACTTCCCGAAAGACCAACGATAGGGCCTTGACCGGCACCAGATAGTCGTTGCGGGCCGACACCCAGCATCCGTCGTGAGTGACTCCGCCTGCCGGAACCAGCAGGCGGACATGAGGATGGTAGCACAACGTGCGTGTGCAGGTGTGTAACACCGCCAGGATCCCAAGTCGTCCTCCGACGTAGCGCGGGTCGGCCGCCATCTTCATCAGTGAGTGTGTGGCCGCTTTCATCAACACGCCGTACATGATCTTCTGACTGCGGCGGACAATTTCGTGGAGTTCCTTGGGCAAGGTAAAGACCAGGTGGAAGTACGGCGTCTTCAACAACTCTTGAGGTCGCTGCTGGAGCCAGATCTCCGTCTCTTCTCCCTGGCATTTGGGACAACTGCGATTCTTGCAGGAGTGGTAAGCATACTGCTGGTGTCCACAGCGGTCGCAGGCATAGACGTGTCCACCCATCGCTGCGGTACGACAATGGAGAATGTCGTAGAAAGCGCGGCGGTGGCTGGGCAGCATCTGCTCACCGAACCGCTGCAAGTACGCATCACCGTAGCGGCGAAAAACGTCCGCGACTTCCAGCATCACCGACCTCGAACGAGTTCGCTTAGAGATCGGCCATCAGATCGTTGATCGCCTCCTGCACAGACTTCATGACGCTGCTGGTCATGTGTAGATAAAGGGTTGTGGTCTTCAGGCTACGATGTCCCAATAGGACCTGAATGATGCGGACATCGGCGCCTTTGGCCATTAAGTTCGTGGCGTAGCTGTGGCGCAACGTGTGGCAAGAGACCCGTTTGCGGATGCCGGCGTCTTGACGAGCCTTCTTGAGATAATATCGCACACTGTGATCCGCCAAAGGCATTCCGTCCGGCGTGATGAAAAGCCGGGTCTTCGGTCGGTGCTCACGCCAATAATCGCGCAAAAGCTCGAGCGTGCGACGCGGCAGGGGAATGTGACGATCCTTGTTGCCCTTGCCGCCGCGGACGATCACCACCATCCGCTGACTGTCGATGTCGGTAACCTTCAGATGCAGTGCTTCGGAAATCCGCAGGCCGCAACTGTACATGAGAGTGGCACACATGCGAGCCACGGGACTGCGTTTGACTGCCAGCAGGCGTTTGGCTTCCGCTGGGTCGAGCACCACGGGCAGCTTCTCCCGCCGGCGGGCACGGAGAAGCTTCAGCGTCGGCCAAGGCTTCTGCAACGTCTTGTCGTAGAAAAACTTGATGGCGAAGACCTGAATGCGGAGCGTACTGCTGGCCAGCCGCTTCTCTTTGATCAGATACGTGAAGTAGTCAGGCAGCTCTTGCTCGGACAGTTGATCCGGCGATCGTCCGTAGCGTCCGGCCAGCTGCCTCACCGCGTTGACGTAGACGTTCTGCGTCGTCGGGGCCAACCCGTGCAGGGTCATGTCGTCAATGAATCGGCGTCTCAATTCGGTCATCACAAGTCTCCCATGGTGAGGGTTCGAAAAGGCCCCCTCCAGCAGGGATCCCACACCATCGAGGATAAACCGAAAAGGAACCTGGGATGTGGGATTCGGCAGGGAAAGAAGGCCCTGCTCTACGCGGAAAGGCAGACTTCAGAGCAGCCCAAGAGGCGGCCGATTTCTCACGGATCGGCTAAACCAGACGAAAGGCTCACAGACCAACGTAGCTGACTTATCCGCGGTCGATCATCTCCGACTATCGCGCAGCGATTTCGTCCAACATAACGACTTACGATGGTATTTCGGGAGTTTCGTGGTATACCACAAAACTGCCTACCACGAAACCAAGCGCGGCCGCGATTCTTCTATCGAAACAAGCCCGGGGAGAGACCTGCAGATGGGCACCGGCGATCTGCCGGTGAGCCAAGCCCCAAAGCGGCGAATACAGCCCTGCAGCCCGAGCACAGAGTGGGTAAACCAGAGCACGGAGCAAACGCCTGACCCATCTCCAGAAGTGGGCTAGACCACGGCTTGCCCGTGTGGTCCAGCTTCGCTTCAAGGCGCGGAGTGTGTCGGCCCCAGGGCCATTTCCATGCCCGGCCGAGATGCTCGGAGGTGTCAGACCGGAGCAGCCAGAGGTCGCTGCGCCTCAAGAAAGCGGCCCTTCGGAAGGGGGGTGTCGTTTGCATTCGAGGGTGCCTCACCCGCGGTCCATTTTCGCGAATTGAGCTCGTTTTCGTCGCTTTCCTGGGCCAGGTAACCTCCGCGCGTGAACTGCCATAGTCTGGTGATGACTATGCAGTCTCCCCACCGAAACCCACAGACGAATGATGTGATTCGCCGTGTAGCCTATCTCGACCCAATAGCTGTGCGAGGCAGGTGAGCTTCTGGTATACTGGGCACCTTGACACTCCGTTCAGCGCGAGTCGCCCTTTTCTGCATGCCGGGGAGATACGATCATGTGTACGCTACTTGCCGCGTGTGGAGCGAGCCCTCCAGCGACGGCGCGAACGAGACTCGCCGCGTTGGCGTTGTTCGTCGCTGGTGTGTTGGGTTCCGCCAGGACCACCTGTCCCGCCGGGCAGTACTTCGAGTTGGACTATCCGGCGTCGACGGCGCCGGGCGAACTGGTGACACCCGTCACTTACACACTTTGGATTCCCGACGGAGTGCCACGTCTGCGAGGCATGATCGTTCACCAGCACGGTGCCGGCACGACGGCCTCCATCGAGGGTTCCACGGCCGCCTACGATCTGCACTGGCAAGCACTGGCGAAGAAGTGGGACTGTGCGCTCTTCTGCTCCTCGTACCACGTGGTCAACGAGGCGGTCGATCTGACGCCCGGCGGCTCCGAGCATTGGTTCGACCCGCGCCGCGGATCGGAAAAGACATTCCTCAAGGCGCTGAGCGACTTCGCGACCGCGTCGAAACATCCGGAGGTCGCGACCGTCCCGTGGGCACTGTGGGGCCACTCGGGCGGCGGCATCTGGGCGGACGTGATGAGCACGATGCATCCCGAGCGCGTGCTGGCGATTTGGATGCGTTCGGGTTCGGCGGCCATGTTTCGGCCGAGGCCGGAGTTCCCGGAGCCGAAGGTGCCTCGCGGCGTCTACAAGATCCCATCCATGGGTAATCCCGGCGTAAAGGAGAAACCTCATGGCCCCTGGACCGGTACGTTGGCCACGTTCGAGGAATATCGCGCCGAGGGCGCCCCGATCGGCTTCGCGCCGGACCCGCGCACGGGACACGAGTGCGGCGACAGCCGCTACCTGGCCATCCCCTTCCTCGACGCCTGCCTGGCGATGCGATTGCCGGAGCAGGGGAGCGAAGACCAGACGCCCAAGCCGGTAGATCACAGCCAGGCGTGGCTCGGCTCGTGGGAAGATCAGGTAGCCATGCCCGCTGCTTCTTATCAGGGTGATCCGAAGAAAGCGGTCTGGCTTCCGAACGAGGCCGTGGCCAAGGCATGGGTGGAATACGTTAAGACAGGGGTCGTGAGCGACACGACCCCGCCGCCCGCCCCGCACCATGTCAAGGTGACCGCCGAGGGAGACCAGGGGGTCGCCATCGAGTGGAGCGCCGACGCCGATTTCGAGAGCGGCATCCGCTGCTTCCTCGTGCTGCGCGACGGCCAGCAGTTGGCGCAGGTGCCTCGGAGGCCGGTCGGGCGGTTCGGACGCCCGTTGTTCCAGTCGATGACGTATCACGATACGCCATCGCAGCCGCTGCCCCGGATGCGCTACGTGGACACCTCGGCCCAGGCCGGTGCGCAGCACACGTACACTGTGATCACAGTCAACAGTGTGGAGCTGAAGTCGGAGCCGTCGGCCGAGGCGGCCTTGCGCTAGTTCCAGGCCAGCGGCGGCTTCCTCGTCTGTGCCTGCGAGAACGCCGAGGGTGTTTACGATGTCGAAATCCAACCGCGTCGCGTCTCATGTTCTCGATGGTTGCTGATCACGTCTATCTCGTGGAACTCAAGTAGCAGATGATAAGCAGGAGGAGTATTGTGAAGTATTGGCTCATGATAGCGGCGGCAGCGGTGGGGCTCGTCACGGCGGCGTCCGCTTCCGCGCAGGCCCCCCCGCCGGCGGCCGTATCGTCCGCCGCCCAGCGGCAAGGAGATATGGTGCCGTGGTATCGCCACCCGGGCGTTCAGTGGCTCGACGCCATGCCGATCGGCAACGGCTTCATGGGCGCGATGGTCTTCGGCGGAATCGAGAACGAGCGGATCGCGCTGAACGAGTCCAGCTTCTGGTCCGGACGCCCCCACGACTACGATGATCCCAACGCGGGACAATACTTCCCGGTGATCCGCGACCTGGTGTTTGCCGGCAAGTTCCAGGAAGCAGAGAAGATCGCCAACGAGCATTTCTACGGCATACCCGCCGCGCAGCAGGCCTATCAGCCCCTGGGCGATCTGGTGTTGTCCTTCGATGGCGTGGACGCCGGTGTCGTCGAGGGCTACCGCCGCGAGCTGGACATGGAGACGGGCGTAACGACGGTTCGTTATCGCGCCGGAGGCACGGTCTTCACGCGCGAAGTCTTCCTCTCCTATCCCGACCGTGTGATGGTCGTGCGGATCACGGCCGACAAGCCCGGTCGCGTCGGCGTTGGGGCGAGGCTCAAGAGCCCCTATCAGGATCGCGTGACAGCAACGCCCGACAAGCTGGTGATGGACGGACGCTGGAAAGGCCCGATGCCGGAGAATCGGCTCATCGCGACCGTCGAAGGCGAAGGCATTCGTTTCCGGACCGTGCTGACGGTGCGGGTCGATGGTGGCCGGTCCACGGCGGTCGATAACCAGGTGCAGATACAAGAGGCCGACGCCGTCACGTTCGTCGTGACCGCCGGCACGAGTTACGTCAACTACAAGGACATCAGCGGCGACCCGGCGGCCATCTGCGCCAAGACGCTTGCCGGCGTGGCCGACAAGGACTACGCCACGTTGCGCAAGCGACACGAGGCCGATTTCGCGGCGCTCATGGGCCGGGTGCATCTGACGGTAGGCGATCCCTCGCGAAACGAGAAACCCACCGACGAGCGTATTCGCGCGATGCGAACTGGCGACGACGCCAACCTCGAAGCGCTCTGCTTCCAGTTCGGCCGCTATATTCTGGCGTCGAGCAGTCGAGCCGGCGGACAGCCCGCCAATCTCCAGGGTATCTGGAACGAATCCGTCGTTCCGAACTGGGGCAGTAAGTACACGATCAACATCAACACCGAGATGAATTACTGGCCGGCCGAGGTCTGCACTCTGTCCGAATGCCACCAGCCGC
>CAZUAM010000438.1:0-6373 GCA_964618095.1 uncultured Planctomycetaceae bacterium
AGTTATTTATCGGCCGATCCTAAGGAGAAGCGCAATGCGACGCGTTCAAAAATGCGGTGAAATGCTCGTGGTCTTGGCCTGTGCGTGCCTGCTTGCCCTGCTATCTTCGGCTGGAGGCGCGGAAAGACCCGAGTCCCAAAACGAGCCCAAATACCCTGGGCGGATCACCGGAGTGGTGGTCAGCGCCGCCACCGGGAAGCCGGTCGCGGGGGCCTACGTCGGCGTGGGGGATTTCGGCGACGCGGGCGGCAGCAACCTGGGGCGATTCCAACAGCAAGGGATCTACGCCCATACGGAGACGGACCAGAACGGATCCTTTGTGCTTGCGAACCTCGCCTTGCGCGACCACCCGCTGGTGGTCGCGCACGGCGAATTCGTCCGTCACGATGGACTGATCGGCCTGGCACCGGACCGAGCGGAGGCCCAGGCCGAGGTCCGCCTGGTGTCGGGGGCGAAGATCCGGGCCACGGTGCTCGACGCTGCGGGCAAACCCGTGCGCGAGCCGTTGATTATCCGCCTGGAGGCCTTGGACGGGCACGCGTTTATCCCGCCCGGCCGACAGAGACATCTCTCGACGTTTGCTTCGCCGACCTGGACGGAACGCAAGACGATGGGGGACTTTCTGTTTGCCGAGTTGGCCGAGGGAGAGTACTCGGTAGACGTGATGCAGATGACGCCCACCGCAATCACCTACCACGGCGGGATCGACCGTGTGAAGGTGAAAGCGGGCGAGACAAAGCAGGCCCAGGTCAAGCCGGCAGACTACCAAAGCCGCATGGACTTGCAGGTCCCCAAGGCTCCGGAGGATTTCCCGAAGGTGCCGGTCATGGTGGTGATTAACCGCAATGCCGGGCTTTTGGTGTGGGACGACGGGCTGTTCCACGGGCTGGAAGACCACCGGCTGGGGCGGATTACGCAGGGGGCGTTAATCTACGGTGCGGCATCGCCAGGCAAGCCCTATCAGGTCAACAACCTGCCGCCGGGCACCTATTCGTTCTTTGTCGGCCCCGTTGTCGCCCTGAAAGGCGTGAAGGTCGAAGTCGCCCGTGGTCAGGAGACTGCGGTCGAGGTCCCCTGGATCAGACCGGAGCAGGTCGGGCAGGTTGGGACTTGGACCCTCAAGCGGCGGCTCCGGCTGGAAGCTCGGGAGTACACGGCGCGAGAGATCTGCGAGCTGCTGACGGCAAAGACCGAATCCCGGCCGGAGATCAAAGCGGCGCCCGCACTTGAGGATGAGAAAGTGACCCCGAGTCCCGGGGAGAGGTCGCTTTGGGAGATTCTCGAGGCGGTCCACGTGGAGACGGGCTGGGTCCTGAGGGAGGAGGGCAAGAGCACGTTGATCTTCGGTCCGCCGTCGAAGGCCCGCCAGCCGGCCGGGTAGGGTCGTGTTCGCGCGGCGGATGCCGGGCCGCCGCCGCTGGCGCTGCTGTGGCACCAGGATGCGAAGGTACGCATCCGGACGATCCGCGCGCTGGCACGGCACGGCGCAGCTTCCCACCGTGCAGTTTCCCCGCTGGGACCCCGGCTTCGCCTGTTTGATCGACGACCGCGAGAGACCGGTGGTGTATTACGTGGACAAAGGCGGACCGGCCGAGGCAGGCGGGGTGAAGGTCGGCATGAGCGTGCTGGCGATCGGCGGGGAGGGGGCCGGGAAGCACATGGAACGCCGGATGAAGGAGGTCAAGAGATACGGTGGATACTCCAGCGATCGCTACTTGCGATACCACGCCACCCAATGGCTGGGCAGGCAGATCCAGAAGGGTGCGATGGTGGAGCTGAAGATGCAGGACGTCGAGGGCCGTACCCACGCTTTCAAGCTGCCGGCGACTCTGGGCGTTCGCTATCTGCCCAGGCGGCCCGTGCAGATCGAAGGGACTTCGGACACGGCCGACCTGTCCTGGACGACTCTGGAGGGAACGTGGGGTACATCTACGTGCGGCGGATCAAAGGCGACCTGATTGAGCAGTTGGACAAGGCCGTGGAGGGGTTGAAAGACGCGCGGGGGTTGATTATCGACGTGCGGGGGAACAGCGGCGGGGGATTTGATTCGAGACGTTCGCATCGGAACTTCGCCCCCGACGACGCCGAAGAGCCGAGCCGCCCCAGATTCAAAGGCCCGATTGCCCTGCTGATCGACGCCCGCTGCATTAGCGCCGGCGAGGGATGGGCCTCGTGGTTCATCGCCCAGCAGCGGGCCCGGGTTTTCGGGGAAGCCACGGCAGGGGCGTCGTCGAGGAAGACCGTCTACACGCTCAGCAACGGGTTGTTCAAGGTTCGGTATCTCGTCAAGGCGTACACGGGTTACCTTCAGCGGCCCATCGAGCGACGCGGGCTGGAGCCGGACGTGGCGATCAGGCAGGCTGCGCGCGACCTGGCGGCCGGCCGCGATACGGTCCTGGAGGCGGCCAAGGAGTATCTGGTCAAGGCGCGATGACGTTCGAGGCGTTCGGGTCGCGCGACGGTCGAGCGCTGCGTCAAATGTGGACTGTGTCAGACCCGCTGCCGGGCCATCAACGCCGTCCAGAAGGGCCTGCTCGAGGAGGCGGCCATTCGGGTGGAGGCCGGTGATGGAAAAGAGGACCGCCTGATGAGCGGTTCCTATCGTGCGCCGCGCCGGCACGAGGCAGAGAGGCGAAAAGCGGAACAACTGAAGTTGCTCAAGGAGAGCGGAGGCAAGGGAAGCTACTTGCCCGACTTCTGAAGCGTTTTTGCAGCGCCGTGGTGGCGGTGGACATTGCGTGGCTGCGAGCAGCCACCCTACGTGCTCTGTGGTGGAGCGAAGCGACCCCACGGCAATCCTGGGGGCTCACTTCGTTCGACCCCAGCCACCCGCCGTGGGAGGAATTCGGCAACGTGGCAGAAGCATCAGGGCAGGACCAGTTCGCGGGTGCCCGGCTTGAAATAGGGTGCCCTGCCGGTGAACTTGACCGGGGTGTGGCGTTGCTGGATTCGGGCCAGGCGGTCGAGCAGTTCGCGGGCCAGGGCCTTTTCCAACTCTTGGCGAACCTGGGTCCATTTCTTGTTGCCGGGTTTGATCTGGTCGCAGCGGATCAGGTGCACGCCGAAGCGGGTGGTGACCGGCTGGCTCACCTGGCCGATCTCCAGGGCGAAGGCCGCCTGGGAGAACGACTCGACCATCGCACCGCGGCGGGCGATCAAGCCCAAGCGCCCGCCGTCCTTGGCGCTGGGTCCGGCCGAGTACTTTCCCGCCGCCTCGGCGAAGGAGAGCTTGCCCGAGGTGATCTCGCGGCGAATCGCCGCGGCCTGCTTGACCAGATCGGCCATCGCCCGGGGATCGTCGTCTGCCTTGGGCCGCAGGAGGACGTGACTGACCGAGACCCGGGTGCCGTCAAACTCGCGGCGATGGGTCTTGAAGTGGGACTGGAGCTGGGTATCGGTGACGTATCGGGCGAGATACTTTTCCCAGGCCAGGTTCCAGGTGATTTGCCGCCGCAGGTCGGCCTCGGCGATCGACCGCTGCTTGAGAAAACGCTCCAGGGTGCTCCCCTGTCGCTTCAGTTGCGACTTCAGTTCGGCAAGCGCCGCGTGGACTTCAGCCGCGGTGGCCCCCGATTTCCTGCGCTTGGCGTAGGCCAGGACCAGCCGGCGGTCGACGATCTCCGAGAGGACCTGGGCCTGAAGGATCGGCCGGGCGGTGGCGTTGACCTCTTGTTTCCGGGCAACCTTGGCCAGGAGCCGATCGACCTCGCCCAGGTAGATCGGCTCGCCGTCGATGCTGGCCACCACCACTTCTTGTCCGGCCGAGGGTCGGTCCTGCGCGGCTGCCCAGCCCGCGCCGAGCATTGCCACGCAGATGCATCCCAGCGCGATGATCGGTAGGTCGATTCGCCTCATGAAGGCCGCCCTAGCGCGGCCTCCGGCCGCACCCAAACGGCGGGCAAGCCCGCCCGCTAAACGTTTCTATCACAACTGGCTACGTCTCAGATGCGCGCACCACGCGCTTATCCCCCAATGGAAGACTCTAGTCCCACCACCAGGCTTCAAGCGGGAGCTCTTCGGGCTCGGCGGTAGAGTGTTGGCTGCCCAGGGCATCGTAGCGATCGACTTCGATCGCCCCCGCACTCACCAGCGCGGCGGGATCGACGCGGACGCCGCCGCTGACGCCGGCGATGGTGTGGATCTTGCTGCCGGAGCGGATCACGCGGTAGTTGGCCACCGTTTCGACCTGTTTGGGCGCCGGGCCGAGCTCAACCTGATAGGCCTCGGGGTCGCCGAAACAGGTCATGTGCCAGCCGGCCTGGCCGGTGAGGTCTTCGGCGCGCACCAGGGCCCCGACCAGGGCCAGGTCGCAGATGTTCCGCAGATCGGCGTAGACGGGGTACTTTTTCGCGAGGGCCTGGAAGTGCTCGGTGAAGCTCCGGGCAAACTGGCGATTCAGCGGTTCCGACTCACCGGTGTGCACCCGCTTCCCTTCGGCCGTCAACAGCTCGTTTTCGCTTAAGACCTTCACGCCCTGCCCGCGGACGGCAAACGCCTGCCGGTCCTGGCTGGCCAAGACGGCCTGGTAGTTGAGGGTGAACCACCAGCGGAGCACGCCCATCGGGGGCGGGGCCTGGCCGGGGGGAATCTCGATCAGGTCCAGGTAGCTCTCCACGCCGGAGACGCCCTCTTCCAGGCCCATCCCTACGAGCTTCATGCGATAGTCGGCCTCGACCATCACCCGGGCGGCGCGGGTGCGGGGATCGAGGCCGTAGACCTCGATCTCCTGCTTGCCGAGGCGGGAGCGGAGTTGCTCTACCCACTCCTTCCGCGGGCCGGGTCGGGCCTTGTTGCCGGCCTGACCAAGAAACGCCTTCAGGCGTGCCAGGGCCTGCTGTCTGGGGACGATCAGGCAGCCGAATTTGGTGTCGCCGCCGCCGGTCATCTGCCGGAGCACCACCACCAGGTCGTCGAGCCGGAGCACGGGTTGGCCCGTGTCGGTGCTGACGATCCGGTTTTCTCGGTCGGTGCACCAATTGCCGGCAGGCCCGGCCAAGACGACGTCGCGGGAGTCGGGATAGACGAAGACGTACTTGACACGCTCGAGGCCGGCCAGGACCTGCATGGCTTCGGTGGGCGGGCGGCCTGCGGCGAGGCGCAACTGGACGTGTTTTTCGAGGCGGGGCAGCGAGACCTTGCGCAGCGGCGAACTCCGGCGGACGTTTTCGGAGCGGCCCCCGGCCGCGCTGGCAGCCCGCAAGGCGGCCAGCGAGCCGGTCTGTTCGCGTCTGAGCAACGGCTGGAGCACGCCCTGTGCATCGACGCGAACCCCGGTTTCAAACGGCGCGATCGATCCCGGCCCGCCGATGGTATCCCAACTGTCCGGATCGATGGTGGCCGTGATCAGGTCCATCAGCGAATCGAAATCGGCCTGCGAGCCGCCACCGCGTCCTCCCAACGGTTGGGCTACGACGCGGGAAAGCGTCTGCGTGCGGGTGCGGTCGTCTGAGATCTCGGCTGCCGTGCGCAAGGAAGCGTCGCGGGCGCCGGCTCCGGCCTGCGCCGCGGCGATCCGGGCCAGCCGGGCGTCGCGCTGCTCGGGCGCGGCCGCAGCTCGGGCCCTGGCCAGCGCCGGTGCGAACTCGCCCGCCTCGAGCTGCGCCCGGATTAGCGCGTCCTGTGGATCAGGTTCCGCCGCAACGGCCGGCAGAACGTAGAGGAGTCCTACGAGCAGGCCAACGGCGGCTGCGCAGGACCAGACCGGGAGTAGTGTTCGCCTCGACATGATTCCCTCCGTTCCGTTTACGGATCACGAGCCCGGCAAAGCGGCACGGCCGGCCTCGAGAGGCGAACCGTCGCTGCCACCGCTCGCCAGGCGGTAGTTGCCTACCGCACGTCTCGCAGGAGATCCGTCCGGCCGGGGGCCGGACAATCTCTAACGTGAAGTATGGCAAAGATGGCCGCAGTTGCCAATACCCTTGGCCCCAGATTCGGTCCGTAACCAACCCAAATGAGGGGGGGTGCGGCCGGTCCCAGGCTGCCCCGGCGGTTTACGGCACACCGCCGATCTCGATTGACGGCGAAGTCTTTTGGACTGACCATAGACCAACTGCGACCGGGCTTCGGACCTTTCGCCGCTGGAGAAGCTCTCCAAGCTGAAGTCTGTGAAGTTGACTGGATGCGACGGGGTGTCGGACGTGTCGCCGCTACGCACGATGGTCCGCCAGGGGGCGGACGTCCGGGTGGATGAACGTCTTCGAGGGCAACTGGGTGGAGTTGCCGAGCCCGATCCCGCCGTCGCGAATGATGTGCCGGCCGGTTCCAAATAGGGTCCAAATCGGCAGGAGGTCGGCCGGCATCGCCGGCCCTGCGTTTCTACTTAGGCGAGCGGCGGGAATTAAATTACCGCCGAGCGTAGCTTCTGCGGCTTGAT
>CAZUAM010000439.1:0-5263 GCA_964618095.1 uncultured Planctomycetaceae bacterium
ATGCCCTCAGATATCTTGGTGAATGGGAGACCAAAGACGAGGCAAGACAGGCCGTTGCAACTGCGGCAAGACTCCGCGAGCAGGGATCGTCTCCCGGCGCAAGTTGTTTTCCTGAAAGCTCTTGGGTCGCGCAACGCTCAGGCCGCCGTACCGGCGACCGCTAAACACGGTTGCGCGGCCGACAAAAACGTTTAGCGGCCGACAAGAACGTTTAGCGGTCGACGGTACGTCGGCCCCTGGTGGCACCGCATTTCTCAATCTGAGTCAGAACCGAACTGCCACACTTGGGACGGTCCCTTTCAAATTGGGCTCGGCCCCGTCGGCCCGTGCCGTTACAATCCGAGCCGATTTTGGGGCCTAGTACACCGCGGCGGAAGTCTTCTACCATAGCCGGAGGTCAACGACCTGCGGTCCGCAAGGCGTTGCCTTCCGACTATTGTGGTATTTTCATGGAAGGCGACTTCCGCCGCGGTCTACTCGATGCGACGGCATCGGCCCAGAGCGACGGCGGAGCGCAGGCGTGGCAGAATATTCCCCGCATACGACCCCGGTTTACTGGCGTCTTCTGGCCGGAGGGCCCGAACGGTTGTGCTTGTCGCTGCCGGCGACGGCGGCGGTGGTCGTCGTCGGGCCGATCTTGCTTGGGATCGCCGGGGCCGTCTCGACGTTTGGCGGCGCGGCCGGCCCGGCGACCTGCTGGCCGTCGGTGGCAGCCGCGACGTTCAGCGCGTGGCTGGTTGCCGCCCTGGCCGCCCGATGGTTGGGCAGCCGGTTGGGTGCCCTGGCGGGCCTGGTCCACCTGACCAGCATCCACCTGCTGCTTCCGGCCCGGGCGTCCGCGGCCGAAATGCTCTCCTGTGCAGCCGTCTCGGCGGCGATGGGCGCGTTTGCCCTGGCCAACGTCCCCGGCCGGCTGCCCTTGGTGGACCGGGGGTGGACATCTTGGGCCTTCTACGCGGTGGCCGGGGTGTCGTTCGTATTGGCCGGGCCGTTTGGGCCGGCCCTGATCCTGACGGGCTGTGGGTTGTACTTGGCTCTCTCGGCAGACAGTCGGGGTCTGCGGTTCTTTGCCAACCCGGCGGGGATCGCCCTCTTCCTGCTGATCGTTGGGGTCCGGCTCGCGGAGCCGGAGGGCTTACAGGGCGTTTGGGCGCCGCCGCCGGGCATCGCGGAGGAGGGCCTCCGTTCGGGGACGTCGCTGCCGGTGGTGCTGCGTTGGCTGGCGGTGGCCGCGCTGCCGTGGACACCCTTGGTGGTGTTGGCCGTGGGAATCGGACTGCGTCAGGGTCACTACGCCACGCCCATCTGGCGGTTCTTGGCTTGCTGGGTGCTGGGGCCGCTGGCGCTGGTGGCGGTTGGCACTTTCCGCAGTCCGTCTCAACTCGGGCCCCTGCTGCCGCCGCTGGCGGTGATGAGCGCGGCCGGGTTGTCGAGCCTGCTGGTCTGGTGCCGCCGCAGTTGGCGGCGGTCGCCGGGTCGTCGTACCGGCGACCGCTAAACGATCCGTGGCCAACCGCCGTCTTACGTCTCGCTCAACAACTCTTCTACGGCGCTGTCGAGCTGCTGCGGATCGACCTCTCCCGACTCGCCGCCGAAGCTCTTGTGCAGCCTGCCCTGGCGATCGTAGAGCTTCATCTGCGGCAGCGGGCCGTCCAGCTCGAATGCCTCGATCGACTGCGTCCCGGCGCCGTAGGGGCTGATGAAGTTTTGGAACGTTGCGCCTTGCTTGGTGAGAAACTCCAGTGCGCCGGGGCGGTCTTCGTCCGGATCGTTGAAGCTGACGGAGATCACCATGAGGCCCTGGCCGGCCAAACGCTTGTGCAACTCGACCGTATGGGGGAACAGCTCCATGCAGTCCAGGCACCAAGTGGCCCAGAAGTCGACCAGTACGACCTTGCCGCGATGTCGTTGGAGCAACTTGCCGAAGGCGGCCTCGTCGATTACTTCGAGCTTGACGTCTTCCGAACGGCCCGTCTGCGACGAAGACGAACCGGAACAGGAGGCGAGCAACAAGCCCAGTAACCCTATGAAGAGCAGGGGAGCGGGTCGGCAGCCAAGACCTGTGGGCATGGCAGGTTCTGGGATTCTTGTTGGGGAAAAATGGGGCGGTCCCGGCGCGCCGAAACCGCCCCCGTAGAGCTACTTACCAACTTGGCCCGGCCTATCTTTTCTCCTTCTTCCACTTGATCGTGCAGCCGAACTGCTTGGTCACGGTTTTCGGCGGCTTCTTGCCGGCCAGCAGGGCATCCAGCGCGTCACGGAGGAAATGCTCTTTGACGTTGTCCACCTTCATGTTGTCGTCGATCGCGCCCATGTAGGCGATCTTGCGCTTCTGATCGATCAAGAACACGTGCGGGGTGTGCGTGGCAGCGTAGTCCCGGCCGATCTTCTGGGTCTCGTCGTAGAGGTAGGGGAAGTTGAAGGGCTTCTTGTTCTTCCGGTCCTCCCCTTTCGCCCGTACCTTCATGTTCTCAAAGCTGTCCGCTCGATATGCCTTTGGATCGTTCACGCTCACTGCGACCACCTGGACCCCCTTGGACTTGTACTCCTTCTGGATCGCAATCAGCCGATCTTCATATGCCTTGGCAAAGGGGCAGTGGTTGCAGGTGAAGGCCATCACGATCAACTTGGCCTTCTTGTACTCGGACAGGCCGTGCTTCTTGCCGTCCACGCCGGGGATGCCGGACCACTTGGGCGCGGCGTCACCGATCTTCAGCTTGGCGGGCGAGGGCTTGCCCTTGCCGCGGATTCCGGCGGCGAAACTGCTGCTGGCCACGAGCATCGCGGCCGCCGCCAAAACCAGAGTGAGTGGGCGCTGTCGGATCATACGATCTGCTCCTGAAAACAAGAGTAACGCAACGGACCGGACTACCATCAACGGACCGGCGGCCAGCCGGTGAGGTGCCGCCTTCGGGTCGATATTGGGGGTTCAGTCTGACGGCCCGCCGGCCGCTTGTCAAGTCACCGGATGCCCCGTGTGTGGCAAGTTTTCCTGGCAACTCGGTGCTTGGGGTGGCTGGGGTCGAGCGCAGCGAGCCCCCGGAAGAGCGCGCTGGGGGCAGCCTGCGGCTGACCACCAGCCACCCACTCAACTGCCAGGAAAACTCGCCACACACGATGCCCCGCATTCGGCCGTGCCGGTCATTGTGCCGCTGCCGGGAAGGCTGGCTGCGCGGCGGCCCTTTTCGCAGAATGCGGGCGTGATGGAAGCCATGTGCAGCGGCGGAGGCTTGCAACCCCGGCAGTTCCGGCGATAATGGAGGATAAGGAGAGGCCCGCGTGTGTCTGGGCGACCCGCACGCGAGAAATGCCGAATCGAGCCCCCGCACACGCCGAACCCCTCTTTTCGTCGCGGTTCCGGGGCCATATAATGGGGGGAGTCGGGAATCCAGTGAGGTGACTCAGCGGCGGTCGGAAACCGCGCCGCTCAAGTTCTACTGCTGAAGCCGCGTCCGTGATCCATTGTCCCCGCGTCAACGGTCTCAACGGAGGCTGCCATGAGTATCAACGTCCAGTGCGGTCAATGTTCGAAGCGGTACGCGGCGCCCGACAAACTGGCCGGCCAGCGGGTGATGTGCCCGCAGTGTGGTGCGGCGGTCAACGTTCCCGCCGCTGCGGCCGGGCCCGAGCAGAAAACTCCGCCCAAGAACCCCGCGGCCGATCTGCTGTCCGAGGAGCTCGGTGAGATGGAAATCCCCTTTGCCGAGTCGGGTCCGCCGGCAACTTCGCCTGCTCAGGGACTTCCGAAGGCGCCCGTGCAGCCGGCAGCCAAGCTCCCGCAGAAGCAGCAGCTCCACCCGTCTGGTAGTCGCCGCAAGTCGCCGTCGAAGTTCCAGCTTTCGCGTCGAAACGTGGCCATCACGATCGGCGTAGCGGCGCTGCTTCTAGGCGCGGTGCTCGTGCGCGTGCTTCTGGTGCCGGGGTCGGACGGCTCCGCCAGGCGATCCCGGCCTTCCTCCGCCGCCGACATGGGGCCGACGCAGCCCGTTCCACCGGGTCCTGTGATCCCGCCGCCGGCTGCGCAGCCGGATCCGGCGGCTTCTCCTGGGCCGGAAACGCCATCCGGACCTTCGCAGCCGGAAACCCCGCCGACAGGTGATCCCGATCCAAACCAGGGACCTCCGTCTCCAAACGAAGGACAACCGACCGAACCCAACAACGGCCAGCCCCCGGGGCATCCGCAGTACCCGAATACACCCGGCGGGCCGGCCCAGCCCGAGCTGCAGTCCGACCGGCCGAAGGATATCGCCGACTGGAAGAAAGAAGACTACTTCTCGGCCAGGGCAGACAGCGATTCGCGCCTGGTGGAGGCGGTCGGACATTTGGGGCAGCGGTTTGTGGGCAAGGCGACTGCCGCACGGATGCTGGTCCAACTGCTGGAACCTCCCGAGCCGGAAGAGCGGCCCGATCAAGGGGGCCAGCCGGGGTATACCCCCCCGTCTTATCAACAGAACCCGCAACTGGTCCAGGCCGTTGTGGCGGCACTGGGGATCAACGGGACCGACGCCGCCCTGGCGGTCTTGGAGCAACTGTTGGCCGGGACCCTCGAGACCGACGACGACAAGACGGCCGTAGACGCGGCCTTGAAGGCCCTGGTCGATCACCCCTCCGCAAAGACCGACGAGATCCTGTTTCGCGTACTGACGGCGGCGGAAAAACTGCGGCCGGAGCCGAAGGGACAGATCGGCGCGGACGAACTCCGCGAAATGACCCTGGCCGGGGTCCGCTCCACCGCCTCGGAGGCGTTGCGGACGAAATTGGCCGGCTACATGATCCAGCCGGCCACCCCGCAGGAGTGGCGAGATCAGATGGGCGAGTTCCTTGCGGAAGAGCATCCCGACAACGTCGGGGCCCAACTGATCCTGTACCGAAGTGACCAGACGGCCGGGGAGATGAGGGCCACTTTGGAACAGTACTTCACCGCCTACAGCTCGGCTGCGATGGGCCACGTGCTGGGGATTCCCGCCACGGCGGATGCCGCACCCGGGCAGGGACCGGCGGCGAATCGACCGGGGCGACCGACGCAATACGACGGCCCGGTCGGACCAAGCGGTTCTCGTTCTCCGCGGCGGCCCGCGCAATATGACGGCCCGGTCGGGCCCGGCGGTTCTCCGGGCCGCCCCGGTCGGCCGAACCCTCCCAGTTCGGGCCCCGGTTGGACGCCGCCCGGCGGACCGAACGCCAACCAGCCTGTCGTCAAGCCGGCCGATCCGGATGCGCCCTATCGCCGGGCACGGCAACTCTGGAGTGCCCAGACCGTGGC
>CAZUAM010000439.1:5273-6352 GCA_964618095.1 uncultured Planctomycetaceae bacterium
TCACCTCTGTTGATGCTGGCCGGCACGTTCCCCGTCGATTCGATGCGGTCAGCGGTCTGGACGGCGTTGCATGAGCACTGGGCAGACGGCCCCGAGCAGCTTGAATCGGCCGGTCTGTCAACCAGTGTAATCAGCGACCCGGGCATGCTGCTGACAATCAAGACACTGCCCCGCAGAATGCCCGCCGACACCGGGTCTTCGCCCCAGGGCACGCCGGGCGGTTCCTACCGGCAGCCCAATCTGCCCCGGCGGGGAAACGCTCAGCAGCGGGACAATCGATTCCTACCGCGCGATCGTGCGCAGCCCGGACAAACTCCCTCGGCTACGGAGGCCGTTGGGGCGGCCACGGACGCCGTCCAGAAACGGCTCCAGGCCGAGCAGGATTGGATGAAGACCTCCGAGGGTCTCGTGCGGGCATGGTGCGAGCGGTTTCACGCCGCCGGAACGGCGGGAAGCAATCCGGGGCAGGGCGGGTCCAAGGTCAGCCTGCCGATCCGGCTGCATCCCCAGGCCAGAATCGTCTCCGAGTATCACCTGAAGTGGCCCGGCGACCTGGGCGCCAAATTGTCGGGCGTGGCACCGGGCCCCATGGAAGTCCACTATGTCCGCATTGCAGACAAGGCAAAACTGACTGCCCGGCTCGGCTTCTACCGCCGACTTCCTCAATTGCAGTTGAAGATGGAAGAAATCCATCCTATCGAGAGGGGGGGCTGGTTGGACAGGATTCAGCGCGTTCCGAAGACCGATCAGCAGGGCCCGATCGATAAGACCGGCTGGAAACGCTCGGTCGACGTGCTGATTGCGGCGGTCGAAAAGAATCAAGAACCGAACCGGGCAGGAGAGATCGACCTGGTCATCCAGATTCTCTCGGTCGAGATGAAGGACCCGGCGAAGGCTGAGTGAGTTGTCGAGCAACAGCCTCCAGCACCTTTGTTTGGCCGCCGACGGTAGATCGGCGATGAGGTTGCCTGACCTCACGTCGACGTACCGTCGACGGCTAAACGGCCAACTCGAAAGGGCCAGTTCTAACCCGGATTATTCATAAACCGAGGATTGCTGGGGCATGAGCGGCGGGGAAT
>CAZUAM010000440.1:0-6338 GCA_964618095.1 uncultured Planctomycetaceae bacterium
GGGCGGCATGGGCATCGTCTACCGCGCTCGCCAGGCGGGCGCCAATCGGATCGTGGCGCTGAAGATCATTCGGCCCGACCGGCTGGCCGCGGCGGCTCCCGAAAGCCGGCAAGAGGCGATCGAACGGTTCCGAAGCGAGACCCAGGCCGCCGCACGGCTGGAACACGACCACATTGTTCCGGTCTACGAAGTGGGCGAGATCGACGGTCAGCCTTTCTTCTCGATGCGGTTTGTCCAGGGCCGGAGTCTCGAGAAGGTCCTCCGCGACGGCCCGCTGGACGCCGGTAAGGCGGCGGTGCTGCTGGAGCCGATCGCCCGCGCAGTTCACTATGCCCACGGCCGCGAAATCGTCCACCGCGACATCAAGCCGCGAAACATCTTGCTGGATACGGATGAGCGTCCCTACGTGGCCGATTTCGGGCTGGCGAAGTGGCTGGCGGCGGCCCAGGAACTGACGGAAACCGGCGACGTGCTGGGCACGGCGCAATACATGGCTCCCGAGCAGGCCCGGGGGGAGGCCGCCGGTTCCGCCGGCGACGTGTACAGTCTGGGGGCGACGCTCTACGAGCTGCTCACGGGCCGCCCGCCGTTTCGGGCCGCCACGCCGGCCGAGACGCAGCGGCAGGTGATCGACAACGAGCCGGTCCCGCCCCGGCGACTCAACCCGGCCGTCCCCCGCGACCTGGAAACCATCTGTCTGAAATGCCTGGAGAAGGAGCCGCACAAGCGCTATTCCACGGCTGAGAAGCTTGCCGACGAGTTGGGGCGTTTTCAACAGAAGAGACCGATCCTGGCACGCCCCATCACCAGGCCCGCCCGCACGTGGCGGTGGTGCCAGCGGAATCCCAAGGTGGCAGGCCTCGCCGGGGCGCTAACCTGCATCGTCTTGGCAGTGGCGGTGGCAGCTCCCGTCGCTGCGCTCTACCAGGCGTCGCTTCGCCAAGCCGCGGAACAACTGGTTGGCGAACGAGATGAGCTGGTCGGGAAGCTGGAGACGTCAATCAAGCAGGAGCGGATAGCAACGTGGGAGGCGAAGCAACAGCGCGACGCGGCCAAGCAAGAGCAACAGCGGGCCACAGTCAATTTCACTATGGCCCTGGCGGCGGTGGACGGGCTGCTCCGCCGGATCGGCGACCGGAGCTTGGCCAACGTTCCCTACATGGTACGAATCCGCCGGAAAGTGCTCGAGGACGCCCTGAAGTTTTACGAGAAGTTCCTGGAGCAGGACAGCACCAACGAGATCTTACGGGCGGAGACGGGCAAAACTCAAGCACGCGTCGGCGGAATCAACCATCTATTGGGTGCGCTGCCCGAAGCCTTGGATGCGTACAACGATTCCGTCGCCCAGTACAAGACACTAGTCGCTGAATTTCCCGACAACCACCAGTACCGGATTGATCTGGCCGGGGCCCATTCGGATCTAGGCAGGGCCCTGGTACACAGTGGTAAGCCCGCGGAGGCCGAAGCCGCGCTACAAACCGCCTTTGGGGTGGCAGAGGAGCTCCCCAAGGAATTGCGTGAGAAACCCGAATGCACCGAATGCCTGGCAACCGTTTACGGTGCACGGAGCTTTGTGCTGGAACACCTGAAGCGAGGCTCGGAAGCGGAGGAGGCGTTGGGCAAGGCCATCGAACATCTGAATAAGCTCGTTAGCAAGTATCCCGAGACCTCTCGCTACGGGGACAAGCTGGCGAGCGCACGCACCAGCCTTGGACTGCGGCGGAAAACTCAACGCAGGCTCACGGAAGCCAAGAACATCAACGAGGAAGTGGTCAAGTGGTGGGAGGGTCGAGTCTCCGAGTTGCCCGATTCGCCGGGTCTACGAACCGTACTGGCACATGCTTATAACAACCTTGGCGACGTGCTCGATGAAATGGACCAGCCGGACGAAGCCCTGGAGGTTCTTCGTAAGGCGCTTCCCCTGCGAGAAAAGAACACCTCTCAGTTCCCCAGCATTCCCCAGTATCAAAGCGCACTGGGGGCGACGCTGAACAATCTTGCCAAGGCGTTGGAGACTCGACGAGAACTGCGCGAAGCTCGGGTCCTGGTCGAGAGGGCCGTCATCCACCAGCGGAGGGCACTCGCCGTCGAACCGCAGAATCCCACTTACAAGCTCTTCCTCAACAATCATTACTGGTTGTTGACGGATGTTCTGTTGGGACTGAAAGATCACACCGAGGCGGGGAAAGCAGCCGTGGAACGAGCCCGCGTGTATCCCAACTCGGGTTCCCACGCTGCCTGGGCGCTGAACATGCTGGTTTGCTGTGCAGAGTTGGCTCGGGCCGATCAAGCGCTTCCGCCGGAGAGACGCGAAACGGTAGTTCAGGGGTACCTTGAGCAGGCAAAACAGATGCTTCAGGGCGTTATCCGCAACGCCCGGGGGCCGGACGATGCGGTTGCGGCGGCTTGGGTCCTGACCGATCATCCGGAACCGGCGTTGCGCGATGCCGAACTGGCGGTGGAGCTAATGCAGAAGGTCGTCAGGGACGTTCCCAACGACCCCCTCCATCAGCACGCCCTGGGCAGTGCGCTTTACCGGGCAGGAAGGTGGAGAGAGGCAATCACCGAACTAGAAGAGTCCAATCGGTTGGCCAGAGACGGCGACGGCTCCAACTGGCTCTACCAGGCAATGGCTTATTGGCAATTGGGCGACAAGGAAACCGCCCGCATGTGGTACGAGAAGGCTGTCCACTGGCAAAACAGGCGCCCTCGACAAAGCGGGGAACTGCGAAGG
Organism: uncultured Planctomycetaceae bacterium; assembly: GCA_964618095.1. Classification (GTDB taxonomy): domain Bacteria; phylum Planctomycetota; class Planctomycetia; order Pirellulales; family Thermoguttaceae; genus CAZUAM01. Next base: position 2,735 of record CAZUAM010000440.1, read on the forward strand.
CTCGTCGCCGAGGCCGCCGAGCTGTTGGGCGTCGCGGCTCCCCCGGCCGGTGAACCGAACGCCCTCGAAAGCGAGAACGGCAATTGACACCCCAGGAGCTCGCCTGAATTCAGCTACGGCTCGCCCGAGCGGCACAAGTTGCTACACACCCACCTGCACGGTGTCACCGGCACGCTGGAGGTCCGCTCGGTCGCACAGCGGGATTCCCAGCCGACTTACAACCTGATCGTGGCCGATTTTCACACCTACTTCGTCGGGGGACACGAAGATCCTCTCCCACCACAACACGATTATCAAGCCAGCCGGCGCCATCTTACCGGGGCTGAAAGGGTCTTGGGCGAATACCCCACTGGATTGCAGTGGCCACAGAATTCGTGTATGATCTGCCCATTGGAGGCCGGCTCAGTCGAACGTGACCGCTGGCGGTCATACGTCGCCTTAGCCAACCTCCGAGGGTCGGGGAACTAAGGAGGCAGCCGTGCGTGATCGCAGTATCCGCCTTCAGTTGTCACTGCGAACCCGGCTGGGCGTGGTGACCATCCCTGGTTTACGATGCGCCGCGCTGCGAAATCCTGCGGAACGAGGGGCCGGCGCGTTGTTCACCTTGCCGCCGGCCGTTCTGTACTTCGTAACCTTTACCGACGCGACATGAAGGGAGGACTGGTACCATGAACCGGGAAAGACTCTTGCACATCGTGCTTGCGGTCGTCGGGATAGGGGCGCTGACGGCGTACCTGGTCGCCTGCCGCCCGTCCTGGAGCCCCGACGGCTCCAAGGTGTTGTTTCCCTACTTGAATCCCGACAAGAAGCAGGCCGGGATCGCGCTGTTCGACAAGAACACCGGAAAGACGAGATCCATATTCTCGAAGCCCGTGACAGGGGGATCCCCGAATGCGATGTTTTCGTGGCCGTGGGCCCAGTGGGACCGCAAGGGGGAGAGGGCAATCGTGGTCTGGGCTGAAGAGAGGCAAGGCAAACCAGTCGAGTTCCACGTGCAGGTGATGCGGATTGGGGCCGAAAAACCCGACCGCACGTTCGTGCTCCGGGAAGTCGGGGTTGTTTTTCCCGGCATGCCCCTTCCCGAGGTGCAGGGGAGCCTGTTCGCTGCCGGAGACGCGCTGGTCCGAATGGATCTCCAAACCGGGGCGGTGGAACGTCGGGAGCTGAAAGGCAGGAAGGACGTTGTTCTGGTTGGGCATCGAGACCAGATCTATTACTGCGCTCAGGTAGGCGGCCCGAAGCCGGCGTATGAAATCGGTACGGTGGACCCGAAGAGACTCGTTCTTAGACCTGCGCTGAAGCTGCGGAGCGAAGACGTTGGGGAGATCTTTCCCTTGATCACGGCGGCCAAAGACGGCTCGGCCATCGCAATCTCGAGTGAGAAGGAGAAGAAGTATCAGCTCCTGATTGTCGCAGGTGACAAGCTTCAGAAGTCGATTCCTCTGGAGCTCTCCCCCGAAACCCACAAGCTGGGAAACCTCCAGTGGTCGCCGGATGGGAAGACCATCTACGCGGCCTTAGTGGCGAGGATGAAGGATCCTAACCGCTTCCAACTCGGCGTCGCCGAGATAACCGTCAAGACGGGCGCGATTCGTGTGACACCCCTTTTTCACGTACGCTTGAAGAACATGGACACTGACATACTGCCCCTGTTCTTTCAGGTCGCGCTCTCACCTGACGGAAAAACGATCGCCGCGGCGCCCACTTACTTGTGGGAGCAACTCGAAGACGAAAAAGACCGGGCGCTGCATCTCGTCGATCTGACGAGTCCCGACCGTAAGGTGACCAAAATACCCGTGCCGGTCCCTCAGAGTCCGAAGAAGTAGGAGCGGCACCGATGGAGTACCTTGCGGAGGTGTTTGCGCTGGTGTGCCGCCGGGAGCACTGCTGGGCCCCCGGAGGAGAGGTGCTGCCCTTTTGCCAGCGGTGTACCGGGCTCTACGTGGGTGCCGCGGTGGCGGCGGTTCTGTACGGACTTTTCAGGCCCCGCCCCACGAGTCTCTCCCTCTGGATCCACGGCCTGCTGCTGCTGGTGATGGTGCCCTTCGGCTATCACCTGGTGCCGCAGAACGGCGTGCTTCGTACGCTCACCGGGCAGCTCTTCGCCGTGGGGCTGGTCTGCTACCTCTCGCTTTTGCCCACCGCGCGATTGAGTTTTTGGTGGAAACACAGCAAACGTATGTCGCTGGCGTATGCCGTTTGTGTGCTGGGAAGTCTCGTGATCGTACAGTGTGCGGTGCACGCAGGAGGCCGCGTGGCGGGCGCGGTGCTGGCGTGGTTGGGGCTGGTCGGGCTGATCGCGCTGGCGGCCCTGGCGATTGCCAACCTGGTCCTGCTGCCCCCGGCAATCCGGCGTGTTATCCGTTCTGCCCGAGTCTCCGTAGCGTCATGAAGGAACTTTTCCTATTCGTTCGGCCGCCGCGGCCGCTTTGGCCCTTCATCGGACCGGCGAGCGCCTTCTGGCCGCCGCTGGGCTTCGCCTCGCTGGCGGCTTCGCTGCGCGTGGCGCTTGCCGATCTGCGGGTCGAGATCCTCGACGCTCCGGCTCTGAAAATGGGGTGGCGGAGTCTGGAAGCCGCCATGCGGCGCGCCCCGCCCGCATACGTCGGCATCGGGGAAGAAGCGGTCAGTTGTGCCGAAGGGCTCCGCCTGGCCGCGCTGGCCAAGGAGGTGGGGGCACGCGTGATCGCGGGTGGTTGCTTTTTCGGCAACGTTGCACCCGAGGTGCTGGCAACGGGGCTGGTCGACGTGGTCGTTCACGGGGAGGGTGAAGAGACGATTGTGGAACTGGTCGAGGCACTCCAATCCGGTAAACATGCGGATCTCCAGCAGGTGGCGGGAATCTCCTTTTGGGCGGATCAACGTGCCGTGTTTACCGGCCCGCGGAAACCCCTTGCTGATCTCGATCGGCTGCCTCTTCCCGCCTACGATCTGCTCCCCGTCGAGCGGTACGGCCGCGGCAGCCGCAGCCGCCCCGATCTTGCCGCCATCGAGCTTGGCCGCGGCTGCCCGTGCGAGTGCGAGTTCTGTGTGTTGTGGCGGCAGATGGGGCGGTTCCGCGGCTCCACCCCGATGCCATATCTCAGAACCAAGTCGCCGGAGCGGCTGCTGGACGAAATCCGGATCCTGGCAGGAACATTCGGGCGGCGGTATCTGGGATGGGTCGATCCGTGCTTCAATGCCGATCCGAAGGTGCCCGGCATACTGGCGGAGATGCTCCTGCGTAACGACCTTCAGATTGGCCAGAGTGCCTGGGTCCGCAGCGATTACCTGCTTCGTGATGCATCGTCCGGAGCCCTGAAAAAGAGCATTCAGGCAGGGCTCAACGAGGTCTACGTCGGCATCGAGCGCCCCGATCAGGCGGGGCTGCGGGCTCTGAAGAAGCGGAACCGCGACGGCGAAGTCCGGGAGGCCCTGCGGATCCTGGCGACGGACTACCCGGAGGTCTTCACCGTCGGCTCGTTCATCTACGGCCTGCCCGGTGATACGGCGGCAACGATTCGAGCCATCTACCGCCTGGCTTGCGATCTCGATCTCGACATGGCCTTTTTTATGGTTCATCCGACTGAAGGGTACCTGGGGTTGAAAAAAGGCGGACATGCTG
>CAZUAM010000441.1:0-6337 GCA_964618095.1 uncultured Planctomycetaceae bacterium
TTCGCGGTACCTGCGGAAATCGAACCTACGGTGAAATCCAGCGAGATCGGTTGGAGCCAGGCTTCAGACCGCAATACACGGCGCCTTTCGACTCTCGTTAGTGAAGGCGGCAACCAGCGGCTGAACCACCTATTGTAATCCAGATGATGTGATGCCCGAGAAGGGCTCCCGACGTGTGGTAAGCGTATGGAAGAAGGAGGCTGGCGAGTCCCGGTACTGGCTGGCCGATGACTGCCAAGGCGATCCCGGATTTCAGCCAAGAGGCAAGCGCCCTGGGGCAGGAAGCAAGAGAGCTTCGCAGGGTCTTTGCCTCGACCCGGCGGAGAAACAGCCAATCGTCAAATACGGTTGTAACCCACGTAACCCTCCGGATTTCGTTGTGGGTGAAACGCCATGTTCAACTATCAAATCAGTTTCGAGTCCCCCTGGTACCTAGCGTTTTTGGCGTTCCTGCCGGTGTTGTGGTTGTATAGTCTTCGCAGCCTGGCCTTGCTGGGCCGGGTGCGAAAACTGCTGGCCATCCTGCTGCGGAGTATCGTGCTGGTGATGCTCATCCTGGCGTTGGCCGGCATTCAGATGGTCCGCACCAGCGATCGGCTGACGGTGATCTATCTGTTGGACCAGTCGCTGAGCATCCCCGCCGCGCACCGGCGGGCGATGATCGAGTACGTCAATGCGGCGATCGTGGAGCATCGCGAGGGCGACAAGGATCGGGCGGGGGTGATCGTCTTCGGGCGCGACGCGGCCATCGAAATCCCCCCGTTCAACGACGACGTGCAACTGGATCCGCTGATGGAAAGTCTGCTGGATCGGGAGTACACCAACCTGGCCGGTGCATTGAAGCTCGCCCATGCAAGCTTTCCCGAAGACGCCGCCAAGCGAATCGTCCTGCTGAGCGACGGCAACCAGAATCTCGGCAACGCCATCGAGCAAGCCCAAGGAGTCTCGGGGGCCGGCGTGGGCATCGACGTGGTTCCCGTGCACTACCAGTCTCGGGCCGAGGTGATCGTCGAGGGCCTGGCCATCCCCGGCGACGTCCGCCGCGACGAGCCCTTCGATCTGACGGTGGTCGTCAACAACACCGCCCCCGAGGGTTCGGGGGGAATCCCCGGGAAGCTGGTGATTTCGCGTCTGACCGACGGCGAGCCGCAAGTGCTCAACCAGAGGGCCGAAGACCAGGAGGTTGTGCTTCCGCCGGGCAAGAAGGTGTTTACTTTTCGCGAGGAGATCGCCGCGGCCAACTTCTACACCTACAAAGCCGAGTTCTTCCCCGACCAGCCCGGCAACGACGCGCCGCAGAACAACGTGGCCACCGCCTTCACTCACGTCCGCGGGGCGGGCCAGGTGCTGCTGATCGAGGACCACGAGCACCCGGGCGAGTTCGATCAGTTAGTCCAGCAGCTTCGCGAAGACGGCCTGGAAGTAAGGCCACGGGCCACCGACCAGTTGTTCACCTCTCCCGGCGAGTTGCTGCCGTACGATACGGTGCTTTTGGCCAACGTGCCGCGGGAACACTTCAGCGAAGCCCAGATCAGGATGCTGGTACGCAACACCCAGCAGATGGGCGCCGGGCTGGTGATGCTGGGTGGGCCGAACAGCTTTGGCGCCGGCGGCTGGACCAACACCGAGCTGGAAAAAGCCATGCCGGTCGACTTCCAGATCAAGAGCGCAAAGGTGGTCCCCAAGGGTGCCCTGGTGATGATGATGCACGCCTGTGAGATCGCCCGGGGAAACCACTGGCAGAAGGTCATCGCGCACGAAGCCATCAAGGCCCTAGGCGCGCAGGACTACTGCGGCCTGCTCTATTGGGGCGCCAGGGGTGACCAGTGGATGTGGGGGAACGGTTTGCTCCCGGTGGGGGACAATCGGGCTCGAATGATGGCCCGGGTCGACCGCATGACACCGGGCGACATGCCTGCGTTCGACCCGGCCATGAAAATGGCCGTCAGGGGATTCCGCGGCGTGCCCGACGCGGCCATCAAACACATGATCATCATCAGCGACGGCGATCCGACGCCGCCCAGCCGCGGGGCCGTTCGGGCCCTGAGAAACATGAACGTGACGATCTCGACCGTGGCGGTCGGGGCGCACGGTCTGGCCGGGAGCACCTTGCTGGCCAACCTGGCCCAGCCGCCGGGGAAATACTACGCGCCGCGCAACCCCAGGGCCCTGCCGAAGATCTTCCAGCGGGAGGCCCGGCGGGTGGCCCGGCCGCTGGTCTGGGACAAGTACCCGGTCCGGCCGCGGCGGCCGGAAGTGGGATCTTCACATGAGATGATCAGCGGCATCGCAACGCCCTTCCCGCTGATTACGGGGTTCGTGCTCACCAGCAAAAAGGACAACCCCCTGGTCGAAGTCTCCCTGGTCTCGCCCCAGCCGCCCGGCGAACGGAACAGCACAATCCTGGCGAGTTGGACTTACGGGCTGGGCAAGGCGGTTGCCTTTACGACCGATGCCGGCGCACTCTGGACCCAAAAGTGGCCCGGGACGCCCCAGTACGGCAAACTCTTCGCCCAGATGGTTCGCTGGTCGATGCGTCCGACGGGCGGGACGGGGAAGTTCACCGTGGCCACCGAGGTCAAAGATGAACAGGTCCGCGTGGTCGTGACCGCCCTGGACGAGGACGACGAGTTTCTCAACTTCCTCAATATGAGCGGCCAGGCCCTCGGCCCCGAACTGAAGCGGATCCCCCTCGAGTTGGAACAGACGGCGCCGGGCCGGTACGTGGGTACGTTTCCGGCCCCGGATGCGGGCAGCTACTACGTCGCCATCAGCCCGGGGGCGAAGAACGCGGCACCAATCTTCTCCGGGGTCAACGTACCCTACTCCGACGAGTTCCGTGATCGGGGAACCAACGAGGCCCTGTTGGGCGAGATGGCCGCCATGACGCCCAAAGGCAAGGGCGGCAGGTCGGGTCGGGTGATCGAACCGCCGGAGGATGCCAAGAAGCCCGCCAAGGCCCTCCTGGCTGTCGACACGTTCCGCCACGGCGAGCTGCCCAAGGCCACCAGCAGCCAGGACATCTGGTTCTACCTGGTATTGGCCTTCAGTTGCCTGTTCTTCTTCGACGTTTTTTTCCGCCGCGTGCAGATCAGCCTGGCGTGGGTGGGGCCGTTGGCCGGGCAGATTTTCTCTGGTCGGCCCCGGCCCGCCAAAGATGAGAGGATCGAGCGGCTGCGGAGCCGCAAGGCCGAAGTGGCCGGCCGGATCGAACAACTTCGCAGCGATGCCCGTTTTGAGCCGCCACCGGAAACCGCGGCCAAAATCGAGGACCTCGAAAAATCGTCCGTCCCCCGGCCTTCCCGGCCGGCGGCCCCGTCGCTGGCCGGAAAGGAAACAACGCAAGAGAGTTACACCGAACGCCTGTTGCGAGCCAAGAAAAAGGTCTGGGATGAAAAATAGCCGCTTGCGGCTTAGCACTCCGAAACCAACGATCCATCAACACAGGACCAAGGTATGAGCATTGCGGAAACCATGGAAAGACGGGCCCAGGAGTTCGTCGACCGCTACGCGGCGGTCCGCGAACAAATCGGCCGCGTGATTGTGGGGCATGACGAGATCGTTCACGGCGTGTTGACCTGCCTGTTCGTCGGTGGGCATTGCCTGCTGGAGGGCGTGCCGGGGCTGGGCAAGACCCTCCTGGTCCGCACCCTGGCCAGGACACTCGATCTCGACTTCAACCGGATCCAGTTCACGCCCGACCTGATGCCCGCCGACATCCTGGGTACGAACATGGTGCTGGAGACCCCCGACGGGCGGCGGGCCTTTGAGTTTCAGCGGGGCCCCATCTTCACCCAGATCTGCCTGGCCGACGAGATCAACCGGGCGACGCCCAAAACGCAGTCGGCGATGCTGGAAACGATGCAGGAGGGCACGGTCACTGCGGCCGGCACCCGCTACCAGCTCGAGCAGCCCTTCCTGGTGCTGGCCACCCAGAACCCCATCGAACAGGAGGGCACCTATCCCCTGCCCGAAGCCCAGTTGGATCGCTTTTTCTTCAAGCTACTGGTTGTCTACTCCGACCGCCGCGAGCTGTCCACCATCCTCGACCGGACCACGCGGAGCGAGGCCGTCGAGGCGGCCACGGTGATGGAAGGCAAGGAGATTCTGCGGTGGCAGGAGCTGGTCCGCGAAGTGATCCTGGCGGCGCACGTGCAGGACTACATCGTGCGGCTGACCTTGTCCACACATCCCGAAGGCGAGTTCGCCCTGCCGGTTACGAATCAATACATCCGCTGGGGCGCCAGCCCCCGCGGCGCCCAGACGCTGGCCCTGGCCGCCAAGGTCCGGGCGCTGTTGGACGGCCGCTACAACGTCAGCTTCGAAGACGTCCGCCGCGTGTATCTGCCGGCCTTGCGGCATCGGATCATCGTCAACTTCGAGGCCCAGGCCGAAGGCATCGAGCCGGACCGGGTGTTGTTGGATTTGCTGGAGCAGGTGCCGGAGAAGGAGGAGGGATGATTTGGGATGTAGGATTTGGGATTTGGGATGTAGGATTTGGGATGTAGGATTTGGGATTTGGGATTTGGGATGTAGGATTTGGGATTTGGGCACGAGGTCCCACAGGTGGTAATCGCAATCCGGTAGGCGAGGGGACCGGGCAAAGGAGGGGAAAACTTGGACCGTGATGAGTTGAGGATACGAACCAAAAAGTTCGCCCTGCGCGTGCTCAAGCTCGTTCATGCACTACCTCGGGGAGCCGTGGGTGATGTGCTGGGACGACAGCTTCTGAAGGCGGCCACGTCGGTTGGCGCGAACTACCGCGAAGCGTTGCGCGCTTCTTCAAGGAGACACTTCACCTCTATCATTGAGATCACCGTCCGTGAGGCAGATGAAACGCTGTATTGGCTCGAATTGCTTGCCGAATCGGGCGTGATTGAACCAGCGCGGCTTTCGCAGCTCATTGAGGAATGCAACGAATTGGTGGCCATTTTCGCCGCCACCGCCAAAACGGCAAGAGAGACCGCGGGCAGAACCGCAAATCCCAAATCCCAAATCCCAAATCCCAAATCATAGCTTCCCCATGCCGCAGACATCCACGCTGTTGAGTCCGGAACTGCTCGCCCGGCTGGAGAAGATGGAGCTGGTCAGCCGGAAGATCTTCCGTGGCCGGATGAAAGGAGAGCGCCGCAGCCCGCGAAAAGGGCAAAGCGTCGAATTTGCCGACTTTCGCAACTACGTGCCGGGCGACGACCTGCGGTTTGTGGATTGGAACACGTTCGCCCGGCTGGAGAAGCTCTTCCTCAAAATGTTCCTGGAGGAGGAGGACCTGCATTTCTACGCTTTGATCGACGCCAGCAGCTCGATGGATTTCGGCGAGCCGACCAAGCTCCGCTACGCCGCGCAACTGGCCGCCGCGTTGGGGTTCGTCGGATTGATCCGGAGTGATCGAGTGAAGATCGAGACCTTGGACCAGTCCGAGCGGGAGGCCGCGCCGGTGTTCCGCGGGCGGCGGAGCCTCTGGCAGATGCTCGATTACCTCGAGGGGATCGGCCCTGGCCGGCCCGTCCCGTTGGCCGACGGGGTGAAGAGCTTCTGTCTGCGCAATTCCGGCAAGGGCATCCTGGTGCTGATCACCGACCTGATGGACAAGACCGGCTACGAAGCGGCCCTGCGGTATCTGGTCTCGCAAGACATGGACGTCTACGTGGTGCAGGTGCTCTCGGCCGAGGAGCTCGAGCCGGAAATCCAGGGCGACCTGAGGCTGGTCGACTGCGAGGACGAGGACGTGGCCGACGTGACCGTCAGCGGACCGCTGATGAAACGCTACAAGCAGACGCTGGCCGCCTTCGTCGAGTCGGCCCGCGAGTTCTGCACCCGCCGGGGGATGGTCTACCTGTTGGCCCGCAACCAGGTTCCCGTCGAAGAGTTGATAAGCGGGTATCTTCGCACGCGAGGACTCGTTCGGTGAGCAGCCTGCTGGAATTCTTCAACCCGGTTCGTTGGCCACCTTGGCTGTTGTCGAATGCCCTGTTTTGGGCTGTCCTGGCGGCGGTGCCGCCGCTGATTATCCTCCTCTACTTCTTGAAACTCAAACGTCGGCCGCTGGAGGTGCCCAGCACCTATCTCTGGCACAAGTCGATCGAGGACCTGCACGTCAACACCATCTGGCAGCGATTGCGGCGGAACCTGCTGTTGTTCTTGCAGTTGCTGGTGCTTCTGCTGGCCGCGCTGGCCCTGTTACGACCCAGTTGGCAAGAGCGCCAACTCACCGGCGAGCGGTTCATTTTTCTGGTCGACAATTCGGCCAGCATGCAGGCCACCGACGTCGAGCAATCGCGTCTGGAAGACGCCAAGCAGAAGGTGCTCGAGCTGATCGACCAGATGAAGTCGGGCG
>CAZUAM010000442.1:0-6335 GCA_964618095.1 uncultured Planctomycetaceae bacterium
AAACGCGCAACAATACAACCTGCACCGACTTAGAGTTTTTCCTCAGCCCAGGGCAGGGGTGAGGGGGTGACGGGGTGAGGGGGAAACAGCCGGCGGTCAACGACCGCCGGGAGGGACCGCAGGATGTTGTCTTCCGGCCCTTTCCGTGCCACTGGGATTCGGATTGAGGCGGTCAACCGTCAACGAAAAGACCCAGGGCCCGGTCCTCGGCGGGCGATAGCCCTGGGTCGAGATTTTCTTCTTCGCCAAGAGCGCCGATCAGGACCACTCGGCGATCGTGTATCCCTTGCGTTGCTCTCGAGCTATCATCGCGCTGGCATCCGCGTCGCCGACGAAGTCCTGCTTGACCGGGTCGTACTTGAGCTTCCGCTTCAGCCTCATGGCGATATTGCACTGGTGACACGAAGTCACGGCGCGGTGGTGCGAGTAGACGTCGGAGATCGGGTCCTTGCGGTCGGCGATGCAATTGAAGAAATTGCCCACGTGCCCGCCCGACTTGTTGCCGGCGTAGAGCTTGGCGACTTCGCCCTCGAGCCAGTCCTTGTCGGCCTGCGTCATGTTCTCGAAGGGGGCGCCACTGGGACCGCGGCCGCGGTTGACGAATATCCGGCCCTTCTCGCCCTCGAAGAGGATCCCGTTGCCCGGTCCGTGGGTGACAATGATCGTGCAGCCGTTGGCGAACTTCAGCGTGCACTTGAAGGTCTGTGCCGTGTTGTAGCAGTTCTTGCGCTCGTCGAAGACGCCTTCGCCCTCGATTTCGATCGCGCCGGTATCTTCGGCACCGATCCCCCACTGCGCGATGTCGATGTGGTGGGCACCCCAGTCGGTCAGCTTGCCGCCCGAATACTCCAGCCACCAGCGGAACTGGTAGTGGCACCGCTCCTTGACGTAGGGCACCTTGGCGGTCTGGCCCAGCCAGAGGTCCCAGTTCAGATTCGGCGGGGGATCCTCTTCTTTGAACGGACCGCCCTTGGGACCGGCACCGATGTAGCAGGTGGCTGTGATTTTCTTGCCCAGCCGGCCGCTTCGAGCGTAGGCCACGGCCTGCTGGAACTGCCCGCCGCTGCGCTGCTGCGTGCCGACCTGGAAGACGGTCTTCTTTTCTTTGACGGCCTTGCAGATCAGCTTGCCTTCGTCGATCGTCAGAGTCAGCGGCTTCTCGCCGTAAACGTCGCAGCCGGCGTTGATCGCGGCCAAGTTTGCGGCGGTGTGCCAGTGGTCGGGCGTACCGCACACGATCACGTCGAGGTTCTTCCCTTGCTCGTCGAACATCTTGCGGAAGTCCTCGTAGATCTTGAGCTTGCCGCCGGAGAACCGCTCGGCTCGCTCGCGGTCGGGGTCGCAACAGGCAACCAGGTCGCCCTGTCCTGCCGCCCGTCGGGCGTCGCCAGAACCTTGGCCCCCGCAGCCGATCAGCGCGATGTGCGGCCGGTCGTTCTTGTCTTGGGCCTTGGCGTAGGAGCTGGTCCAGATGTAAGGTGCGGCGGCGGCGATGCCGGCGGTGGTCTTCAAGAAGTCGCGGCGGTGGGACTTTGAACTGCTCATACTGATGGTCCTTTCACTGAGGCTGGCTGGAGAGGCTGGTTGCAAGGTTTCGCCCAGTCGGTAAACTTCCACGGGGAACTTTGTATTGTAACCTGCCGGCCGGCAATTAAGCCAGTAGGACGGCAGCCGCTGCGGCTTGGCCGTCCGCGCCGAATGGACTGTTTGCCACAAACGGGAATTTATCCCTTGACAGCGGGCCCCAACCCACGAGGTCCCCCGTGTCCGTAGCCCAATCGCCCCGTCCCCCGCGGCCCTCGCAGACGAAGATCGTGGCCACCCTCGGGCCGGCCACCGCCGCAGAGGCCCAACTGGCCGAGTTGGTCGCCGCCGGCGTCGACGTGTTTCGCTTGAATACCGCCCACGGCGACCGCCGGGAGCACCAGGCACGACTGGCCGCGATTCGCAAGGTCGCCGCCAAAGTGGGCCAACCGGTGGCCGTCTTGGCCGATCTGGCCGGACCCAAGATCCGCCTGGGTGAGCTGCCCGGCGGCAAACTGACCTGCGACGCCGGCGACCGGATCCGCTTCGTCCGCCGGCAACCTGACCCCCCGGGAGAGGGTCGGGCGGAGGGAGAGGGCCGGGCAGAGGGCCCGAAAGACGGCCACGATGGGGGTCCCCACCAATTGACTACCACCTACGAGCCGCTGGTTGACGAACTGGCCCTGGGCGACCGCGTGATGCTGGCCGATGGCACCGTCTCGCTGGTCGTCGAGGAGAAAGGCGACTACTATGTCCAGTGCCGGGTCGCCCAGCCGGGCGAGATCCGCAGCCGCCAGGGCGTGAACCTGCCGGGCGTAAAGCTCAGCGCGCCCACCCTTGGCCCGGCCGACCTGGAAAATGCGGCCTGGGCCGCCCGCAGCGGCGTCGATTTTCTCGGCCTCAGCTTCGTCCGCTCCCTGGATGAGGTCCGCCAGTTGAAGGCCCTGCTTCAGTCCCACGACTCCCGGGCCCAGGTGATCGCCAAGATCGAAAAACCCGAGGCACTCGATCACCTCCAGGAGATCGTCGAGGCCGCCGACGGCGTGATGGTTGCCCGGGGCGACCTGGGCGTGGAGATCGACATCGCCCAGGTGGCCGTCGTCCAGAAGGAGATCATCGCCGCTTGCAACCGCTGTCGCAAACCGGTGATCATCGCCACCCAGATGCTCGACAGCATGCAGCACTCGCGGCTGCCCACCCGGGCGGAAGTCGCCGACGTCTCTAACGCGATCCTGGACGGGGCCGATGCCTGTATGCTCTCGGGCGAGACGGCCATTGGGCGGCATCCCCGGCTGGCCGTCGAGATGATGCACCGCATCGCGCTGGCCACCGAGCCCACCTGTCGCAAGCTGCCGCGGCCGCCCGGCCCGGACCTGACCGCCGAAGGAGTCAACCAGATCACCGAGGCCACCGTCTACGCGGCCGGCCGAATGGCCGAACAGCTCGATGCCGAGCTGATCGTGGTAGCCAGCGGCAGCGGGGCCACCGCACTCTCCTTGGCCAAGAACCGCCACTACGTACCGACCCTCGGCGTGAGCGACTCCGAGGCAACCCTGCGGCGGATGTGCCTCTATTGGGGCGTGATCCCCCTGGCCGGGGCGCCGACCGGCGATAGCGCCGCGCTGTTACATTACGTCACCGACTGGGGCCGCACCGCCGGGCTGCTCGACTCCGGCGACCGCATCGTGCTGATCGCCGGAACCGGCCTGGCCGTCACCGCGCACAATATGATCGTGGTCCACGAGCTGGAGTAGCGCGTGGGATTGCAAATTGCAAATTGAAGATTGCAAACTGCAAATTGAAGAGCGGCAATTCGCGTAGAGGTTGCCGACCCCAAAGACCCGCCGACTGCCCCCAACGCCCGCCGACTGCGGTCGGCGGGGGCTGCGCCCGACGCAAATCTCACGATCTGCGAACACGCGGAATCACTCGCCCGGTCCGGCTGACGTACCGGCGGTACTCCTCTCCAAAGTTGTCGAGCAACATCTGTTCTTCGTGAGGAACCCGCCGCAGGTACATTGGCAGAAAAGCCACCAGGAAGGCCGGACCCGCGATCCAGTTGTGCAGCAACAGGGCCTGGGCAATTGCCCAGAGCCAATGGGCGGCGTACATCGGGTGCCGTATGTGGCGGTAGACGCCCTCGGTCACCAGCGAGTGCCGCTGCTGGATCTCCAGCTTCACCGACCAGTGGCGCCCCAGGTCGGCGTGCGACCTCCAAAGCAGCCACAGTGCAAAGCCAAACACCGCCGTGCCCACCACGCCGATCACCACGCTGACCCCCTCCGGCAGGCGGTAATCCGCAAAGTCCAGCCAAGAAGTCAGCAGGTAGACCAGCGGCAGGACGAACATCCCGACCGATACCAGCATCAGCAGCAGCCACTCCGCCCACACCCGGCGGCCGCCCACAATCTTGCCCGACTCTCTTCGCCTGCCCCGCGCCACCGGCGCTGTGCATATCCCCCGGATCACGCATCCGGCCGCAAAAGCGGCTACGAATACATACTTGAAGCTACTCTCAGGCATCGGCAAGCCCCGCATCTTCCTCCCGGCCAGACCGCCCCAGGAGCCGGCTCGGCACAATCTGATCCGGCGACCTCATTCGGCTTCAGATGCTGCTTCGCCGGCGGCGCCGGGAATTGCTTCATGGGCCTTTCGCCCGTAGACCTTCTCGTAGGCCTTGCAGCAAGGGCAAAGGCTGCCCTCAACCCTCCTGACGAACCAGAAGGCGATGCCTCGCTGTTTCTTTCGCGCGTGGTTGCAGACAGGGCATGCAAGGCACACCTTGGCCCTTCTTCGATCTCTTTTTGTGATGTTCTGCCTGTTCATGGGTCCTTGTCTTCGTCGCCCCTTCAAGGTTCAGCGTGCATTGGAGTGAGGATTGACATCGCCTGTACTACAGCGGGCGTCAATCCCCGGCTCTGCGGGGGTTCGCCTCCGTCCCCGCGAACCTGACCCGGCCCACGCGCCTCTTGCCAAATGTCGGCCGGCCGTTGAGAATTACCATCTTTCCACACCGACGGCTTCCCCGCAATCCCAACCCCTACAAGGCGGAGCCCACTCCCATGCCAAGCTGTGTTCTGGCCTATTCGGGCGGATTGGATACCTCGGTCATCTTGGGCTGGCTGATCGACCAGCGGTACGACGTCCACGCCGTGTACGTCGACCTGGGCCAGCCGTGCGAGGACCGTCAGGCAACCATGCGGAAGGCCCGAAATATCGGCGCCAAATCCGCCCGGATCGTTGACGCCCAGGAAGAGCTCTGCCGCGATTTCGCCTTCCCCGTCATGCAGTGGCAGGCCAAGTACGAGGGGGTCTACCTCCTGGGCACCTCCATCGCCCGCCCGCTGATCGCCAAAATCTGTCTCCAGGCCGCCCGCGAAGTAGGGGCCGACGCCTTTGCCCATGGCGCCACGGGCAAAGGCAACGACCAGTGCCGGTTCCAGTTGGCCGCCGAGGCCCTGGAACCGAGTGTAAAGGTCATCGCCCCGTGGCGTATCGAAGGATTTCGGCAGCAGTTTCCCGGCCGCAGCGAGATGATCGCCTACTGCCAGCAGAAAAACATCCCGGTCAAGGCGTCGGTCGAGCAGCCCTACAGCTCCGACGAAAACTGCCTGCACATCAGCTACGAGGCCGGCCGGCTGGAGGACCTTGCGGTCAGCGGAGTCGAGCTGGTCACCTTTGGCATGACCGCCTCGCCCCAGCAGGCCCCCGACAAGCCCGAGCAGGTCACCATCGGTTTCGACTCCGGTGTGCCGGCGAGCCTAAACGGCCGCAAGCAGGGCCCCTTCGAGCTCCTGAGCGACCTGAACACCATCGGCGGCCGCAACGGCATCGGCCGGCTGGACATGGTCGAAAACCGCTTCGTGGGCATGAAGAGCCGCGGCGTCTACGAGGCCCCCGGCATGACCATCCTTTACGAGGCCCATCGGCTGGTCGAACAGTTGACCCTCGACCGCGACCTGATGCATCTGCGCGACCGGCTCGCCCCGGAAGTGGCCGAACTGGTCTACTACGGCTTCTGGTACTCGGCCAAGATGGACGCCCTGATGGCATTTATCCGCCAGGCCCAACAGCCGGTCACCGGCCAGGTCACCCTGAACCTCTACAAGGGCAACATCCTGGTTGCCGCCCGCCAAAGCCCCCACAGCCTCTACGACGCGGGCCTGGCCACCATGGAAGGCGGCGGCGACTACAACCAGACCGACGCCGAAGGCTTCCTCCGCATCCAAGGCCTCCCCAGCCGGGTCCAGGCCCGCGTCCGCCCGCGGAAATACTGAAACCGACCACTCTCCGCACTCCGCATTCAGCACTCAGCATTCAGCATTCCCCCTACCGCCGCATCGTCTGCCGCCGGGCTTGGGCCATCTCCGCCGCAAACGCCTCGACGCCAACCTCGCCGATCCGCAGCACGCACGCCCGCCGATCGCTCCGGAAGATCAGCCCGAACAGCCTGGCGATCAGGTTATTGAACTTCGCACAATCCCCCACGTCGCCCACCTCATCGCACGCCGCGCAGGTGGCCCACGCGTTCTCCACACAGCACCGCCGCACCCGGCACCAGGTCGCCTTCTCATTTTCCCGGCACCCCGGGCACCTCCCCCTCCGATACGCCCGGCATGCCCCACAATAAAGCCCGCAGTACGCCACCAGCCCCGCCTCGGCAACAATCGGTTTCATGCCCATCGCCCCTCGCCCTCCACACTCAGTACTCAGTACCCAGTACTCAGCATTCCGGTCTCCACATTCACCACTCACCACTCAGAGCCTGTGAAAAAATTCCCGACGCGCACCTGAAATCAAGGAGGATGTCT
>CAZUAM010000443.1:0-6322 GCA_964618095.1 uncultured Planctomycetaceae bacterium
GCCCACGATGCCGATGATGATCACCGTGATCAGCAGGATCCACTCGAAGGTGAGCACGCCCTGGTCTTCGTTGCAGACGCGTTTCAGCACCGTTCTCACCGCTGCAATTCTCCTCTGGCCGCGCTTGTTTCGCTGTCTGGATGTGATCTCTTCGATAGCTGCCGGTTAAGGGTCTTGGCAACCTTGGACGTCGCCCTGGCCTTCAAACTTGGAGCGGCTGCGCCCTGGTGCGTCCCCGGGCGGACAGGTGGGAACGGTGTCTTGGAAGCCGAAGCTATTGCCCAGGGGTTCGTCCCCGGGGCACGGGGAAGACTCGACCGTGTAGCTCTGGTCGATGTTGACCACCGCGCCGGCCACGTCGCCCAACTCGTCGATGATCCCGTCGCGGACCGCCGACAGCCCGCCGACGATGCCGATCACCAACACGGTGATCAACAGGATCCACTCGAAGGTAAGGACAGCTTGGTCCTCGTTCCAGATACGCCTGCCAAGTCCGCTCACGTCATGTTTCCCTGTTCCAAAGGCCCGCCCACTTCCGAAAAGTCCTGCCCATTCTCCTGCGTCTTCGTTTGTCGCAGTTTCCCACCGCGACGTTCAACGAGATCGAAAGACACTCCGCGGTACGGTGCCCGTCCGTACCGCGGAGGCCCATTTCGAATGTCCAACAGGCGCCATTCGTCATACGCGCCGGCTGCAATTGGCCCCTGCAACTACGGGTTGCGGACAGCCTGGCCGCAGGCCGGAACGGGCTGTGGCTGGCTGTAGACGTCGCCAGCCTCCGAACGTCCCTCGGAATAGGCAGCCGAGTCCTGGTACGCCGAGTCTGAGGCGCCGTCCGGGTCGCAGTCCGGCGTGGTGATTTCCCACGGATGGCTGATCGTGTACGACTGATCCAACGAGACGACCGCTTCGGCCACGTCGCCCAACTCCGTGATCACCGCGTCGCGGACCGCGCTGAGGCCACCCACGATTCCGATGGTCAGCACCGTGATCAGGAGGATCCACTCGAAGGTCAAGACACCTTCATCCTCCCGCCACACTCGGTTCAACAAACTCTTCACTCTGTAGCTCCTTTGTGCCTTGCACGAACGTAAGATGACTATCGCCGGTCCCACGTCGGACCGGCCGCTCCACACGGTGGTGATTGTGTCCAAAGGTGGAGAGTCTCCCACGCCGACTGAGTGCACCTTTCGTGCCAACTCAGCCTATATTTCCTGCCTTCGCTATGTTATCAGCTAACCTCGTCTCCGCACGACGTTTGCGACCACGGCGCCCTCCGCCCCCAAATCGGCACCCCGCCACGAACGTCAAGATTTCTGAACACCCTCCGCACCAAAGCGGGCCCCGACGTTTCATCCACTAAACGGCTTCTCGAACATCCGGCTGCCTCTCACCTCTGAGATCTCGCCCCTCGCCCCTCATCCCTCGCCCCTGACTGAGCATCCCAAACTTCTTCATCTTGTTGTAGAGCGTCACGCGGCTGATCCCGAGTTCCTTGGCCGCGTCGGTGCGGCGATGATTGTGGCGGTGGAGCGATTCCTCGATCACGCGTTGTTCGAGTTGATCGACGTGTTGCTCAAGGGTTCGCGGGCTTCGGCCGTTGCCGTTGCGGCAGCGCCCGTTGCCGCCGGGTGGTCGCAACGAGCTGGGGAGATCGGTCGGCGCAAGCACCCCCTCTCGACAATACAGCACTGCCCGGCGAATCACGTTTTCCAATTCCCGAATGTTCCCAGGCCAACGGTATTTCATCAGGGCCACGAGGAATTCGGGCTCGATGTGTTTCAGCTCGATCCGGTGTGCCCGGCTCTGATCGATGGCGAACTTTCGGCACAGGTATTCGATGTCCCGCGGCCGTTCGCGCAGCGGCGGCAGGTGGAAACTCAAGGTGTTCAGCCGGTAGTAGAGGTCCTTGCGGAATTTGCCGGCGGCGACCAGTTGCTCCAGATCGTAATTGGAGGCGGCAACGAGCCGGGCGCTGGAGGTCTGGGTGTCGTTACTGCCCACCGGCTCGTACTCGCCGGCCTCGATCACTCGAAGCAGTTTGGCTTGCTGCTCGGGAGCCAAGACGTCGATCTCATCCAGCAGGAGTGTACCGCCGGTGGCGGCGGCGAACTTGCCCTGCCGGTCCACGTCGGCCCCGGTGAAGGCACCCTTGACGTAACCGAACAGCTCGCTCTCGATCAGATCCGGCGGCAGTGCGCCGCAGGCCACCGTCAGGCACCGCCGGTTGCGGCGCGGCGACAATTCGTGCAGCAATCGGGCCAGATAGGTCTTGCCGCAGCCGGTCTCGCCGACGAACAACACCGTCACGTCGTGGGCGGCTGCAACCTTCAACTCGTCGAGCATCTCGAACATCGACGAAGTGAAAGTAACCAGGCTCCGTGTCTGCCCGCACAACACTCGGTGCGGCAATCTGCTGAAGTACGCCGGCACGTCGATGGCCGGCTCGTCAAGGTCTTCGACCAACAGCTCACGGTTCATCCGGTTTTCACCTGTGGCTGGTGTTGTTCCTGGTGCGGTCCCTGGTGTTGTCAACGGATTATGCGGTCTGGCGGCAGTGGCTGGGAGAATCCCCAAAAGAGGTGCTGCCGCGGCGCGCGTCGGAAGGGGAATCCCTGTCCGCAGCGTCGCGCGCCACCACAGCAGCGGAGCCTCTTCATTTTACCCAGACTCCCCAGTACCTCAAGCGCAAATCCCGCTTTGCAGCCGAAACCAGATTAGACACCCGGATGTAAGGGACAGTTTGCGCTGTAAACTCTGGAGGTCGGGGTGCTTCGGGATGTTCTGGAAAAACAGGACGTTTGGGCCGGGTTTGTTGGTCGTATGGATTGAACTTGATCCGCAGCTCTTCTCCAACCGATCCACCGTCAGGAGGGCTGCCGCGTCTGGCGGGTAGGCAAAGTAGCCCCGGCCCCGCACGGGAAATGGGGCGAGGAGTGGAATCGGCCAGGGGAGTCGCCTCCCACACCAGATCACCGGAGGATGCGATCCATGCACGCGATGCTGTTGACTGTCTTGCTGGTAGCCGGCGCGCCGCCGCGCTGCATTGAATGCCAACCGCAGCCCACAATGGTTGCCCAAGCTTGCCCCTCTGGACACTGCGATCCGAGCCTCTGTGAGATTGGCTGTCGCGGTTGGGGCACGCTGTGGGGGTGCCTGGCCGCTTGCTGCGGGCCCATGCCCCAGACCTGCTATGCACCGCGGTTTGGCTGTTACCCCGGCAACAATCGGCACATGCATCGCTACCCCGCCTTCCACGGCTACTATTACCGCCAGCCGTACAACTACCGCCACCTGTTCGATTACCCCTGGCACGCCACCCCGCACCAGCCGCAGGGCTTCCTCACCTGTCCGGGCAGCAGGCCGCCAAGGCAAGAGGAAGAGATCCCCACGCCCTATCCGGAGCCGGAGATCGTCCCGTACGAGCCGCTCCCTCTGCCGCCCGATGCCCCTTGACTGGCCAGAGGCAGAACCCACTGGACGGCAGAGCGCGATTCGGCCGGATCGGCAAAAAGGATTTCCAACTTGCAAGAGTTCGCGCAAATGCTGCTTGACAATTGTGGCCAGATGCGGAAAATGAACGGCTGATTGAAAACGATTCCACTTTGCGAATCAGCCTCACCGGTGGTTGGTGGGATAGCTGCCGGGCCAAGGGCCCGCCAGCGGTAATCGTGGCGCTCAGTTGGTCTGCTGAGACAATGGTTTTCTGTGGGCCGGTCTCCAGGTAAGCTGGCGCAAAGTGGTTTGCGGCAGAACTTTCCGGCCGAGGCAATCGGGCGGGAGGTGGACGAAAGCTTGGTGGGTGGCGACCGCAGGGAACGACAGTCGGCGGCGAACGATCGTGGCCGGGAAGGTCCTTCCCACGCTTTCGTCAGCCACTCGGGCTGAAGCAGTCCACCGGCGGGAGCCTGTAGCAAGGCTCCCGGCCTCATTTCCCCCCCGGCGATCGGTTTCCATGCCGCGGCGCTGTATTCCATCAGAGTTGGATCTAGCCGGCGGGCATGTGCGCTCCGCAATCCCCGAGAAAAGCCCGGATGTGTCGCGGCGGACAAGCGCATCGGCTAACTGACCCTCAACCCCAAAGCCGGAAATCCCAATCGCATGACTTGTTGCCTGATCGGTCTGGGTTCCAACCTGGGGGATCGACGGCAGACGCTCGACCAGGCAGTGGCACGGGTTGCCGGGCATCCGCAAATGCTGCTGACCGGCAGCAGCGCGTGGCATGAGAGCCTTCCCGTCGGCGGACCGCCGGGACAGTCGCGTTTTCTCAACGGGGCGGTGCTGGCGGAGACTTCGCTTCGTCCGCAGGCCGTGCTGGAGGTCCTGCAACAGATCGAGACCGAACTGGGCCGCCGGCCGGCTGAGCGTTGGGGCCCCCGCCCGATCGACCTCGACCTGTTGCTCTACGGCCGGACGGTCTCGCGCACGCCGTCGCTGGTGTTGCCCCATCCAAGAATGGCGTGGCGGCGCTTCGTGCTCCAACCGGCGGCCGAGGTTGCCGGGTCGATGATTCATCCCACGACCGGCTGGACGATCGCCAGGCTATTGGATCATCTCGACCGTGCGGCTCCCTACCTGGCGATCACCGGACCGATCGGCGTCGGCAAGACTCAACTGGCCCGGCGGCTGGCACAGCAGACTTCCGCGCGGCTGATCGCAGAACAGCTTGACCTCGATCGGCTGGAAGCCTTCTACGCCGATCCGGCTTGCCACGGGTGGGAGACGGAGATAGAATTCCTTGACCCTAGGGCCCGGCTCCTGGCGGCCGACTCGCCCCAGTGGTCCCAGCGGAGTCGCCTGGCGGTCAGTGACTTCTGGTTCGACCAGTCGATGGCCTTTGCGCGGGTGTGGCTGCCGGCGGACCAGGTGGAGGTCTTCCGGCGCCGTTGGGAACAGTTGCGGCCGGCGGTGGTTCGGCCGAAGCTGCTGGTGCTGTTGGACGCTCCGGCGGAGCGATTGTTGGAGCGCGTACTCCGCCGCGGCCGCCGTGGTGAGCGGGACCTGACCCGGCAACAACTGGAGCGCATTCGCCGGTCTGTCCTTGCCCAGGCAACCCAACCGGACCAGGGGCCGCTCCTGCAACTTGCCAACGACGACTTCGAACAGGTCTTCGGCGAGGTGCTGGCCGCAGTCGAGGCGATGGAGTAGGAGGGAGGGTCCAGGGTTCAGGATTTTGGGTCTGCGTTTTCTCTCAGTCGTTTAGCCACCGCCGGCACGGCGGCGTATTATTTGTCTCCCAGTATGACCACCGCACCCTCCCGCCCAAAACTCGCCACGACCGTCGCCCAATTGCGCCAGACGCTGGAGGCCGTCCGCCGCCAGGGCAAGAGGGTCGGGCTGGTGCCCACCATGGGTGCCTTGCACGAAGGCCACCTGAGCCTGGTCCGGGCGTCGAAGGCGGAGTGCGACTACACGGTCGTCACGATCTACGTCAACCCCCCCCAGTTCGGACCCGGCGAGGATCTTGATCGGTATCCCCGCACGCTCCAGTCCGATCTCGACGCCTTGGCCGGCTGCGGGGTGGACCTGGCGCTCGCTCCGGCCAACGAGGAGGTCTACCGGACCGGGCACTCGACCTGGGTCGAGCCCGGCTCGCTGGCCGAGCCGCTGGAGGGCCGATGCCGGGTAGGCCATTTCCGCGGCGTGGCCACCATCGTGTTGAAACTGCTCAACATGGTCGGTGCCCGGGTGGCCTACTTCGGGCAGAAGGACTATCAGCAGGCGCTGGTCATCCGGCAGATGGTCCGGGACCTCGACTTGGCCGCCGAGATCCGCATCTGTCCGATCGTCCGTGAGCCGGACGGCCTGGCCCTAAGCTCGCGCAACGCCTACTTGAGCCCTGACGCCCGCCGGCGTGCGTTGGTGCTATGGAAGAGCCTTCAATTGGCCCGGGAGCTGGTCGAGCAAGGCGAACTGAGCGCAGGCAGAATCACCCGGCAGATGCGGGAAGTCATCGTCGCGGCCGGGGAGGCGGAGATCGACTACATTGCCCTGGTCGACCCCGACTCTCTCAAGCCGGTCGATCAGCTCACCACCCGGACCCTGGCTGCCCTGGCCGTGAAGATCGAAGACACCCGGCTGATCGACAATTGTTTCATTGAACCACCAGGAAGATAATACTGAATGCTGAATTCTGAATGCTGAATGCTGAATAGAGCAAGAGGATTTCGGAACACCGACGCACGTCATTCAGTATTCAGAATTCAGCATTCAGCATTCAATTATTGCCATGCATCGAGTCCTGTTTTACATTCCGCCAGAGATCAACGGCATCCCGGTATTCGGTCCCTTAGTAGATGGATCGGTTACACGTGGTCCGGGG
>CAZUAM010000444.1:0-1461 GCA_964618095.1 uncultured Planctomycetaceae bacterium
AACAACTCTGACGGGCTGCCGGGATCCGTGTAGTCGTTCAGCAGGGCGGTGAATTGCGTTTCCCCGAGGGTTTCGTTGCGGACGCCGGTGGTAAAAACAAAGTCGTCGAAATCGACATCCACCTCGACTTCCAGCACGTCGCCGGGGGTGTAGCCGAGAAACGTCTCCCAATGCTGGCCATTATTCGTGCCCTTCTGGTCACTCACCAGCAACTGGAAATCGGTGTTGTCGATTTGGAAGGAGATTGGGCTGTAACCCTCCACGCAGTTGTGCCCGAGGTAGGTCCCACCCCGCGCGGTGGCGCCCAGACCATTCGTCTCGCTCTTAATCAGGAAGCGGAAGGTCAACTCCGGGGTCGAGGTGCCGTCGGCCACGGCCGTGAGCACGTCCGGCTTCCCTACGTCGTTGTTGTCTTGCCAACTCGGCTGACCGGGCGCAAGCCGCTCGTAGTACAGCGATTGAGAACCGGACAACGGTATGTTGGTCGACACCTCCGCGTGGCCGTTGGTGGTGTTGGAATAGCCGGGTGTCAGCCACCCCTCCTGCCCGATCAGAGAACCAACCGTATAAGGCGGGTCCTCGAAATCAAAGGTCACCGCTGCTGCGATGCTACAGGCCAGCGCCCAGGCGAGACCCAACGCCAGGGCCCCCGCCACCGACCCACGCCAGCTGACCAAGGCTTTCATCTCCGCTGCCTCCTCGGGTAAGAGAAATGGGAAAGTGTCTTTGTCGGTTACCGAACGGCTAGCCGCCCCTGGCGGCCTTCTCCGGTCTCTTCAGTCGCGTTTGTTGTTTGAGCAAGGCGTAGTTCGTGCGAATGTGATGGGCCAGGGACTTCTTGACGGCGCGGTGGTCCCGGCCGAGTAGGGCTCCGAGAATCTCGCGGTGTTGTTGCACCGTTTCGATGGCGGAATCCCGATCGCCGGCGTCCCAGGCGAACAGGGCCTTGTAGTAGCGGCCGTGCCTCTGGAAGAAGTCGCCAATGTAGTGGTTGTCCGCCTTCACGATCAAGTACTCGTGCAACGAGTCGTCGATCACGGGCCACTCCTGGTCGCTGCGTGGCAACTGATTGCCGTCGTAGATCTTCTGGAGGTCTTCGTCCACCAGATGCGGCCACGCCTCGTCCAGCGCCGTCAGTTCGAGCACCTCGCGGACCTTCAGGTAGCCTTCCAGGTCCTTCTGCCGAAAAGGGCGCAACTGCCAGCCGCGGCGTTGCAGGTGGCGCAGCACTCCCGAACCTGCCAAGTGCTGGAAGACCTCGCGAACCGCCGCCGTGCTGATCCCATACGCCTCAGCCGCCTGCTTCTCGCGTACGAATACGGCCTCGCCCTCCAGGCTTCGCGCAATCAGGTCGCACGCGATCTCTTCGTACCGGTCCGTGGGTGGGGTTGGCGTAATCAGCGGCTGGTCGGACGGGGCGCTGCCCATTCTGCGCGGGTTGACCGCCAACCGGCCACGGTC
>CAZUAM010000444.1:1471-6311 GCA_964618095.1 uncultured Planctomycetaceae bacterium
GAGCAAGTAGTCTTCCGCAACCAATCTGCTTACGGCCATCCGCACCGGAGTGACGCTCACGCCGTAATGCTCCGACAAGCCGTGCAGCGTGAGGTCGGCCGGCAACCCGTCGGCGCCGCTGATCCTCGCCCGAAGGTCGTCGCAGATGAAGCTGCCCCAAGACATAGATGGTTATGCCGATCCTGCAAGAGAAACGATTTAAGCCGGGTGCCTGCAATCGAGGAAAGGGTAATTTATCATACATAGTCGAGAAAGTCAACAAGCTGGCGCGCGATTTTCTCAATAATGTCAGTTTCCCGGGCGAGGCTGTTGTGCGGGATCAGCCGCCTGCTGACCGACAAATGGGCCTTGAGGCTTGGACAATGCCCCCCTGCTGCCGAGGCTCTCAGCATGGGGCACGATCCGCTCTCTACCGCGCTGATGGGACCCAACCCCTCGCTGGAGGTCCCAGGCGTTCAGGGTCCGACCTGCTCGGGACAGTATTCCTGGGCGGAACGCCCTGGACACCAGGTTCCGTCGCTGGTCCGCTCTTCCGCCCAGTGAACCAGCAGAAGCATCCCCTCGGGAAAGTGGCCGGTGTTTCGGCAGCGACGGCTACTGGATTCGCGCCTTCCGCCGGGCCGCGAAAAACTCCAGCGGGATGGTCCCGGCGGGCTGGAAATCCGGTCCCAGGGCGTAGCGGACCAACTCATCCAGGAAGTAAGCGGCCGCCCGGTCACCGGCTTTCGTCGCCGAGGCAAACCGAAAACCGCTGACCAAGAGCCGGCCTTGCCCAACCCGCGCCTCGAACAACAGACCCTTGTTCCAGAGCCGTTGTGGCATGTCGATCACGCGGACGATCGGCTCCAGATTGCCGGGCACTTCCTCGAGCACCACCGTCTGAGCCCCGTGGGCCAGGTCGTAGAACTGCAAGTCGCACCAGCCCTCGGACGGCATCCCGCGCATGGCGGGGTGCTGCGGGTTGAAGATCGTGCCCAGGTGGGCCTCGCGGCTGTTGGGATCCCATCCCGAGGGCCGGTAGTTCGACGTCACGGCCGGAAAGGCCGGGGCCGGATCCAACAGCAGCACTCGCCCGCCGGCCTTGAGATAGCCGAGCACGCGCGCGTTCCAACGGTCCGTGACCAGGAGCCTGCCTTGCGACGCGTCTGGCGCGGGGATCTCGGCGGCCGCCCCGGGATACGCCGCCCGCAGCCACCCGCTGCCCTCCACGGCGAGCTTGTCCGACTTGAGACGATCGGTGGGAAAGACCCAGAAGTCCCAGCCGTTGGTGACGGTGCCGTGGGCGTCGGTGAGTTCAACGACCAATTGCAGCCGCTGGGCTTGGTCACGTCGCGGCAATTCGACCGAGATTGTGGGGAGCTGCTTCAGTTGGCCGCAGGGGACTTCCAGGTTCTCGTATGTCCCGGCAGCGACGGTCTCCTTTCCGGCGTACAGCTTCCACCGCAGCGTGGCTCCGTCGGTGGCTTTCTGCTCGTACCGTGACACGTAGATCGGGATCTCGGCCTTTTCGCCGAAATGGTAGTTCCGGCAATCCTGGGCGATCAGCAGCACGGTCGGCGCGTTGAACTTGCGGAAGTCTTCGCCTTGGCGCGCCTTGGGACGATAGAACATGTCGACCACGCCCTCGGCGCACCAGGGGTAGTCCTGGAACAGCCAGACGTGGTAGCCCTGCAAGGCCGATCGCCGCGCCGCCTCGATGTTCGTCTTCAGGCAGACCGCCTGGAGGCGGTTCGAGCGGTCGACCCATTGGGCGTAACGCTGGAGGGCGTCTTGCTTCTTCGCATTCTCCCGGGCTTCGTAGAGCCAGTAAGGTCGCACACCGCGTCCGAACAGCTCGAGCTGCGCAAGGTCAGGCAGCGTGACGAAGTAGCCCATCTCGTGTGCCACGATGGGCAGCGGCTGCGGATCGAACCAGTACTTCCCGTCCTTGTAGCCGCAGGATCCCGATTCGCCGAACTGCCATATCCAGAAGTCGAGCGTGGGCCGAGGCTTGCGGGAGACTCCGTCGGAGTCGATCACGGGGCGCGTCGGGTCGAGTTGCTTTGCCAGGCGGTACATCTCCGGCGCCTCGGGGAAACTGTCGTATAGCTCGTTGCCCATGCACCAGACGACGATCGAGGGGTGGTTGCGGTTGGCCTTGATCAACTCTTGCCAAAGCTCAACCGCCCGGCGTTTGGCCTCCGGCGTCTTGGGCAGGTCCCAGCGATAGCCGAAGGGGAACTCCGGCTGGAGGAGGACGCCCATCTCGTCGGCGACGTCGAGATACTCTTCAAGCGGTGTCCAACTGTGGTGCCGCGCGTAGTTGAAGCCGTACTCCTTGACGACGCGAAATCGTTTTCGGTACGCCTCCTTATCGGTGGGCGGGGCGATCGTGTTCGGATAGATGCAGTCGTCGCCGTAACCCCGCAGAAAGATCGGCTTGCCGTTCAACAGAAACTTGCCGTCCTTGACGCTGAACTCGCGCATGCCGAACCGCACGGACGTCCGGTCCAGCGGCTCCTCGCCCCCCAATAGCGTCGCCCTCGCGCCGTAAAGGTAGGGTTGCTTGGGCGACCAGAGCATGGCCTGCGGGATCTTGATGGGCACCGTCGTTGGTCCTTTCGTCCCCGACACCGGCTCGATCCCTTCCGCCACGGTACGGCCGTCCGCGTCGCAGATCTGGACGCGGACTTGGACGTTCCGGCGGGCAGGCGAGTGGGCGGTCTTGCCGGGCGTCACGCGGACTTCAGCCGACTGCTGCCCAACCCGCGGGACTACGAAGACGTCGTCGATCCACGTATCGGCGGTGGCTTGGAGCTCGACGCCGCGGTGGATCCCACCCCAGGTGATATGCAGGAAGTCGACCGTATCCATGCAGCCCATCAGGGGGTCGATGGCGCGGTTACGACGCGCGTCTACGCGGACGGTAATCATCGCTTCGTCTCCCGGCTTGACGTGGTCGGTCACGTTGTAGCGGAAAGGTACTACGTAGCCGATGTGCGTGCCGAGATGCTGACCGTTGATCCAAACGTCGGCATTGCGATGGACGCCGCCGAATTTCAGCCAAAGTGTCTTGCCTCGCCACGACTCGGGAATGCGGACGGTCCGCCGGTACCAGCCGGGCCCCGGGTAGACGTGAAAGAGCTTGTCCGACTCCGACCCCGGCCCGGGCAGATGACCATCGACCGGCCGGGCAAGGTACTGCTGCAACTGCTTCTTCGTTTCAAACTCGACTCCCTGGGTGTTCCAGGCCCCGGGCACGGCGATTTCGCCCGGAAAAGGCTCCTTGCTCGTCTGCCAATTCTGCTTCAGCCCCACGTCTTCGGGATCGACGCGGAAACGCCAGGTTCCCGAGAGGTCGAGGACCTCGCGGCCAGAAACGGCACTCCAAGAGGAGAACCACAGCACCGTGGCGATCAACGCACAGACTACACGGCATGTGCCTCGCGATACGCATGACATAAGACGTTCACCTCCGTTGAGAGTTTGCGTTCGGACGAGCGGAACGGCACGCCCAGTGCCCAGCATCCTCCATCATCTTCTCGGTAATGTCAATACGCGATGCGTTCCAGTCCACCCGATGTCGAAGCAGCCGAGTCCCGAAACTCTTGGGCTTCCGTAGAGCAACCGGATGACTCGGGCGGCTCGGCGTTGCGACAAGTGCGGTACCTCCTTGGTTAAGGGCCACGCGCGGAAGCCGAAGGGGGCCAGGAGCGCTGCTAGCGGCCTTCCCCCCCATGGAGTTGCCCACAAAGAGGCCACCGCTCTCAAGCAACCCAGCCGGCGGACGCTGCGCGAATTGTCGCCGAAGGGAAGCGGTCGCGTTCTTCTCCGACGACGGCGCGGTCGCCGATCGGGAGTTCTCGGCGCGCTGGACCGCGGAGGTCGAGTTGCTGTTGAACGAGGAGTAGCACCGATTCGGTATCTACGTTCAAGACAGCCGCAACTCGTCCGGGCGTCCACCGGCCAAGCTGTGACTTGATGGACGACCGACACTTGACCAATGATCCGAAGTGAAGTAGAGTACAGCCCCGATGCCAATCCCCAGCGCAGATGCTGCCAGGGGTGGAGGATAAAACTCATAAGTCTCCGATGCTGAAGTCGAGGGGCGAAAACTACAGCATCGGGTGGCGGCCGGCCACTGTCAGCCGGCCGAAACAAGCCTCCGCATCACGTTCGTAACTTCTGTGTTGGTTGACACTTGCAGTTCGGCGGAGCATTTTGACCGTACGCGATAGGCGTCCACTGGCGGCCGTGCGGCGGCGCAATCACCGCGCCGCGGTACGCTAATCGTCGTACTGGTTCCAGTCTCACTCTTTCGGCCTCGGGTTCGCGCCGAGCCAGGAGGGCGCGGCTGGTACGTCCCGTTTTGACGGGCGTAATGCGTGCTTCACGGGCCAGGATGCGGGCAATTCGTCGGCATACAGACCAATTCTTCCATACGGCAGCGGAGCAAATCCCAGGGCCCAGGCGGGAGAATCGTCGCGCAGACGAGAATCGCCCTTGGCAACATTTCCGAACCCTGGATCGCCTTTCAGCAGGTTGTCCTTAGACAGTAGTTTCCAGTAATCTACGCGGCCCTCGCGATGGGTCTTCTTGGGAGAAAACGCGCCTGGGGAGGTTTTGCAAACTCTTCCAGGCGAACCAAGAACTTCGAAAACCGCTCGCGGTGGTGCCAAAACAGCCTTCGCAGGTCGAGGACGGAAGGATGATTCTTGCGTCGATTCCACTCCGGTCGATGCCACCAGGTCTCCTCGCCCCAGACTTCGTCCAGGTGGAATTGCATCAGCCGCAGCAGGGTCAGCGCGATCATTTGGACCTGAAAGGTGCGCAGGATCGGCTCCTTCGTCCACGCCCGACG
>CAZUAM010000445.1:0-6297 GCA_964618095.1 uncultured Planctomycetaceae bacterium
CGAGCTCTCCCGGCTCGACATGGGACGGCAGCTATCGACCGTTGATCCCGAATTGGCCGCTGCCGGGGTCGAAAGCAACGGTTGCCGCCGCCTTGCCGTCGGCAGCCACGCGCAACTGAATCCCGAATGGCTTACCGCCGGCCGGATCGAACGTGGCGATGATCTCCAGCGCATCGCCCTGGACGTCGTTCAAGAGATGCGGGTCGCTCAAATCGCGGAACTCGAAGTGTTTGCCACGAAGCGATTCGAGTTCTGGAATCGGCTGCTGAAAGAGCCGATCGCCGCGGAGTGTGATGACCCGCGGTATCGAGTGTGCCCCTTGCCAGTACGGGACGGTTTTCGTCGGCGATGCCGGGCCGGTCACCCAGCCGTGCATCAACTGCCGCCTGGTTCCGGCAGGGCCCTTGTCGTCGACCATGTTGACGTTGAAAGAGTAGTAGCTGCCCGTGTCGATCATCTTGGGGGTCGGACCGTCGGGCGTGAAGACCATGGCGGCCTCGTCATACGAGCCGATCCAATAAGGGTTGCGGTTGCCTACCAGCAAGACGTGCTTTCCGCCCAAGGGGATCAGGTAGGGCAGCTCCCAGAAAGTGGCCCTCTTGATCGACGGCGCGATGTTTCGCCGGAAAGTCCATTGTACGAGGTCCGGCGACGTCCAGAGCATTGCGGCGCCCTGTCGACCTTCGCCACCGGTGGTCCCCCCGATGAGCTGGCACCAGGTGTCGCGCCCTTTCCAAACGAAGCCGTCCCAATGCACGGGAGAGTCCTTGTTGGGACGTTGGGTGTTGGCCATGACCATCTTCTTCTCGAACGTCAGCCCGCCGTCGCGGCTGCGAGCCAGCATCCCGTACGTCTCGCGGTGTCCGGCCACGTTGCCGGTGTACAGCGCACACAGATTACCGTTGTCATCGACCAGCGTGTTGCCCGAGTAAACGCCTTCTCGATCGTAACGCGTGTCGGGCCAGATCGCCACGGGCCAGTCCACCCAGTGCACCAGATCGCGGCTTACGGCGTGACCCCAGCACCGTTTGCTTCGATTGCCGTCTAGAATGGGATCGAACTGGTAAAACAGGTGATACTTGCCCCGATAGTAGATTGGGCCGTTGGGATCATTGATCCAGCTCTCGGGGCCGGTGAAGTGATATATGGGACGGTGCGGATCGTTTTCGATCATCCATCGACGAAGCTTCAGCGCGGCTTGGGAGAACGTCTCGATGTGCTTGCTCTTGACCGCTCTTCTGAAGGCCACGACCGGTTCCGCTGCGTCCGAGCAACTGGCTGTTTCAGCAAACGCAAGACATACCAGACTCAGGAGGGTGAAAACGAATCTCATCCTCAGTTTCCCATTACAGACTTGTGTTCTACGGGTAGACGTTCTTCATCTGCCGGGCATCGAGCGACTTGAGCGCGGCGTCCCGGCAGAGTCAAACCACGAAACGTCGACGATCGCCGCTCGCAGGCTCATGCGGTCGCGGCGCCAGGCCGGGCGGGCGAAGGCGTATCGGCCCGGGGCACGTCGGTCCCGGCCGGTTCGATAACGGCGTGGCGAACGGCCGGATCGGCCGTGGCCGCCGCGGCCGGCAACAACCACGCCAGCAACGGCACCGCGTATGCTCTCATCGACTTACTCCCGCTGCATCGGCAGATCCGGCCGGCAAGGAACGCGTTTTTCGCGCGACAGGAGGATTCTAGCAGAACGCAGGCCTTGCCGCCAGGCGCGCGCAATGCCGACCAGCCGTGGTCAGTCGTCGGGAAAGCCGGGTTTGTTTATTGGACGGGCATGGTTGCTCCCGTATTGCCAGGCGACTATCATGGCCTGCGGTGGCCTTGCCGTTTGGGGCTCGCCGATGGTGGTGCAAGGGCCCCGGACCCGGAAAAGACCGACAAACGCCTGGAAAAGGCAAACCCTGACGGAGACCTGCCCATGACGATGATTCGATTCTTGACTGGCCGATACTGCTTGCCGGTGCTGGCCGCCTTCTGTCTGCTCGACTGCGTGCAGGCGGAAGTGCGCGTGCACCATGTTTTTGACAACAACATGGTCCTACAGCGCGAGAAACCCGTGCGAGTGTGGGGTTGGGCCGATGCGGGCGAGGCCGTGACGGTGCAGTTCGCCGGCCAGGCAAAGACCGTCACCTCCGGCACGGACGGGGCGTGGGCCGTCGACCTGGATCCTTTGGAAGCCCGCGCCCAGCCGAGCGTTCTCGTGGTTAAGGGTAAGGCCAACACGGTGACCTATGACAACGTGCTTGTGGGCGACGTCTGGGTCCTGGGTGGGCAGAGCAACATGGAGGACACGATCTCTTACATCTACCACGGCGACGTGGAGGTTGCCTCGGCCAACTTGCCGTCGATCCGGCTGCTCACGATCCCGGTCTGCGCAAATCCGAAACCGCAGAGGGGTTTCCCGCGCATCGACGAGTTCAACGCCTGGACCAATCAGACCGAAAAGAAGGGCTCTTGGTTCGTCTGTTCCCCGGAGACGGTACACCGGTTTTCCGCCATCGGGTACGTCTTCGGCCGGCGTCTGCACCTGGCCGGCAAGATCCCGATCGGGTTGATCGACACCTCGGTCGGCGGGACAACGGCCGAGGCCTGGACGTCGCGGGCGGCGCTGGCGGCGATGCCGGAGACCGCACCGTTGTTGAACGAGTGGGACGAAAAGATCGCGGCGTACGACCCTCAAAAGGACCTCCGGGGACGCATCGAGCGCTGGGAAAAAGAGACCGAAAGACGGAAGGCAGAAGGACGAGAACCGTCGCCGAAGCCGGAAGACCTCCGGCCCGGCCCCGCCTTCGACCGGAACAACCCCGGCGCGTCTTACAACGGCATGATCGCCGCGTTCGCGGGGTTCTCGGTCAAGGGCGCGATCTTCAACCAAGGGTACAACAACGCGCTGGGCGACGCCCGCCCCACGCTGTATGCAAAGACTTTCCAGGCCATGATCCGGGACTGGCGCCGGGCGTTTCGGGACGAAAACATGCCGTTCGGGATCGTTGAGCTGACCGCGGGAGGCCAACCGCAGACCCTGGAGAACTTCGAGCTGAGAATGCTCGACGCCGCTCCGTATGTCCGCGAGGCGCAGTTCAAAGCCTACCGCGACCTGCCGCACGTGGGCTTCGCGTGCGCCTACGACCAGCAGGTCCCCTGGTACCATCCGCACAAGAAAGTGCAGTTGGGCGAGCGGATTGCACGTTGGGCGCTGGCGACCCAGTACGACGTCAAGTTGGGCTGGGAGCCCGCTGTTTGCACCTCCGCGAAGCCGGAAGGTAATCGCATGGTGCTGACGTTCGACCGGCACGTCCAGACGCATGACGGCCGCCCGATCGAGGGCTTTGCCATCGCGGGCGAGGACAGGCAGTTCTTTCCGGCCCAGGTCGAATACGCCGTCGTTGGGGAGGATGAGCGGGGCCGCGACCGCGAGGATCGGAGGATCCTCGAGGTCTACAGCGATCTGGTCGAAAAACCGGTAGCCGTACGCTACGCCTGGGCTCGAAACCCGTTGGGGAATCTCGTCAACGGTCAGCACCACGAGCGCATCCTTCCGGTGCCCTCCTTCCGCACGGACGACTGGGACTGGCCGGAGGCACCGTTCGGCCCGGAGGCCCGAGGCAAGATCGGCCGGCTTCGAGGAGAAATGCGGAAGCAGGCCGAGGAGCACAACCGGCAACGGAGGCTCCAGGAGGCCAAGCTGCTGCTTCAGCGGCTGCAAGCGGAATAAAGGAAGGAAGTGACGCGAACAACGAACTGGCTCCGGAGGATCGTCATGCGTCCGTTGAGCCTTGTCGGCGCCGCCGTTGTGTGGGCCACGACCGGCTCCTGCAATATCGGATATGGCAATATCGGATATGGCAATATCGGATATGGCAATATCGGATATGGACAGCAATATGACTTCTTCAGGAACCTCCGATATCCGGGTGGGCGACGGCCCGGCGTGAGCCTCGACCGGATCGAACAGAAAGGCGGGCCCGACGCGGCCGGTACGCACAACAAGCGCGTCGTGCATTGGTGGCCGAAGCGGGGCGTGGACATAGTCGAAGCTCCCCAGGGAGCACCGCTGCGAACCTGGACGATCCGTAGCGGCCAGCCCGATCCGCCCAACACGATCCGTTTCATGCGATCGGCCGCTCGCAACCGCTTCCTGCCCGACTTGCCGCTGGGGATCATCGGGTTCCGGATGGTGCCGGGGCCGGAACTGGAGAAGGCCAACTAAGGGTGGAGTCTTCAACCTCTTCGACTGCCAGTGCTTTATGCCATTAGTTTTCAAGATTGAGGAAACATCCTCAAAGTAGCCATCTCGCTCCGCGAGATGAGGCCGGTCCGTGGAGGCGGCGTCCTCCTTGCTGCCGCTTCGTCTCGCGGAGCGAGACGGCTACTTTGGCTGCGGTTTCGTCGCGCTAGGCTTCTGCGATCATCATTCGTGCTAATGTAGAGATTGGGAGATCCCCATGATACGTTGCTTGTCCATTCGGGGTTCGCACCGGCCTTTGGCTGCATGCGCCATTGCCGTGAGCGTATTGGGCGCTGCTGCCCGGGCAGATCAACCACCGATAAGGGGCCTGCAAGACGTGACTCACGAGCGGGTGCAACTGCACGGCGGGTTCTGGGGCCTGCGCCAGAAGACGCATCTCGAGGTGACCATCCCCCACGCGCTCGATTGTCTGGAGGCGGACGGGCACGTTACGAATTTCGACGTGGCGGCGGGAACGTTCGACGGCCCGTTGCGCGGCCACCATGCCTTCGACTCGGATCTACACAAGGCCCTGGAAGGCGCCCTGTACTGCTTGCAGCATCGCGACGACGGCCGGCTGCGCCGGCGCGTGGAAGGCATTGTCGATCGCATCCTGGCCGCTCAGCAGAAGGACGGGTTTCTGATCTCGTATTACATCGTCCGCGACTCCGATAAGCGGTGGGGAGAATTGCGGCTGGAGCACCAGTTGTACAACGCGGGCCACTTCTTCGAGATGGCCGTCGAACACCACCGGCTGACCGGACAGGACAAAGTCCTCAATGCAGCCAAGCGGTTTGCCGACCATATCGACGGCGTTTTCGGGCCCGGCAAAAGGTACGACGTTGGAGGGCACGAGGAGGTGGAACTGGCCCTGGTCAAGCTGTATCGCGCCACGGGCGAGCGGCGGTATCTCGAACTCGCGCGGTTCTTCCTCGACGAGCGGGGCCACGCCCACGGCCGGGAGCGCAAGCCGTTCGATCCTACCACAATACCGGCCGAGCTTCCGAGTTTCGATCACCTGCCGCCCGCCGAACGTAGCCGGGCTCGGCGCCGCGCCCGCAACAGCGTCCGCAACGGCCGGATGCAAGACCACAAACCACTTGTCCAACAGCACGAGGCCGTCGGTCATGCCGTGCGGGCCGGATACGTCTATTCGGCAATGGCCGACATCGCCCGATTCATGGACGCTCCAGAGTACGAGCAGGCGGTGGAGCGGATCTGGCAAGACGTGGTGTTCCGGAAGATGTACGTCACCGGGAGCATCGGCACGGCCCAATACCACGACGAGGGATTCGGCGATCCTTACCTGTTGCCCAACAGGACCTACTGCGAATCGTGCGCGAACATCGCGCAGGTGCTCTGGCAGCATCGGATGAGCTTGCTTAAAGGTGAAGCCAAGTACGCCGACGTGATGGAATTGGCCCTGTACAACGGCGCGATCTCGGGAATCTCGATCTCCGGCGACCAATTCTTCTACCAAAACCCGTTGGCCAGCAAGGGCGGCCGGCGGAGCTCCTGGATCGGTTTGGCGTGCTGCCCGACGAACCTCGCGCGGATCATTCCGCAGGTGGGCGGGTTCGCCTATGCCCACCAAAAAGAGGAGGTTTACGTCAACCTCTATCTCGCCGGTGAGGCCGTGTTCAAGATCGACGCCCGTACGACGGTCAAGCTGGAACAGAAGACCGCCTACCCCTGGAGCGGCCGCGTGCGATTGACGGTCACACCGGATCAGGCGTCCGAATTCGACTTATGTCTGCGGATACCGGGCTGGGCTCGTGGTCGCCCCGTCCCCAGCGATTTGTATCGCTTTGCCAACCCCCAGGTCGCACCTGTGGGGCTGAAGGTCAACGGCCAAGCAGTCGATGCCTCGCCGGAGACGGACGGCTACGTTCACCTTAGACGGACTTGGAAGGCGGGCGACGTCCTGGAGTTGGACCTGCCGATGCCAATCCACCGGGTCTACGCACACGAGAAAGTCGCGGAGAACCGTGGCAAGGTGGCGTTGATGCGCGGCCCGATCGTCTATTGCCTCGAAGCAGTCGATCACCCGGACGCAAACGTCG
>CAZUAM010000446.1:0-747 GCA_964618095.1 uncultured Planctomycetaceae bacterium
AGCAAGGTGGCCATCGATGCTCAGACCCCGTATAAGCCAACCAGGGGCGTGCAGATCGTAGTCGGTGAGGAGGGCAAGGGCGACCCCGGAGCCGAGGCCTTCGGCCCGGCGGCCTGCCCACCGACATTGACAAGTCTGATGGGAATCGACATACTCGCAACTCCTTGGCTTGTGGGGACGCTGCAATCAGCGTTCGCAGATGAGGCTCCAATCTGCTTTCGGTCGTCGTGTCGGGGCCAGAGAACACGGCTAATCTTAGTCGCTACGGGGCTTTGACGGAAGCACTCCACTACTCGTCAGGGACGGACGCCCCACTGCACAACGATAGGCAATCGCATCACGGGGGCAGACGTTCAAACACCGAGCGCAACTGTAGCAGTCCGCGGCCAACCACCTGCCCGCCACCTTGTCGCTGGCTGCCTGCGAAGGACATACACGGGCACAAGCCCCACAGCCGTCGCACAGGTCGGCGTTGATCCGCACGCGGATCAGACTGAGCCTTTCTGCCAGCCAGGAGATGAATCCGAACGGACAGATGAACTGGCAGAACGGGCGGTACACCGCCAGGGCCAGGACCAACGCCAGCACGGTGGTGATCAGGATGGGCAGGGCCTCGAAGTCGAGGTTGAACAGGTTAAAAGGGTTCAAAAAGTGGTAGACAACGAGGCCTTTCGTTCCGCCGATGACACCGAACAGCAATAGCAGCACGACCAGAAACAACGTGGCGCGGACGACGTTTGATACGCC
>CAZUAM010000446.1:757-6292 GCA_964618095.1 uncultured Planctomycetaceae bacterium
ACGGAACCTTTCGGCGTTTGATGCGATTCAGCATAGGCAGGCTGTAGAGGAGTTCTTGCAGGGCACCAAACGGACACGCCCAACCGCAGACCAGCTTGTTGCCCACGGTGGCCAGCAGAATGAAGAACAGCAGCGCCGTCATCTTTCCCCAGACTGAAGGGTATAGGCCCACCATCGACTTGAATACCTTGACGGCTCCCTCCATTGGGTTCGGGGACTTGCCCAACGCAAAACCGCAGACGACCACGGCCACCAGCAGGGTGGCCACGTACGGGGTGCGCGGATACCAACTCTTGCGCTCGGAGGGGGGCGACCCGTCCGGGCGTCCAAGGCGGCTGAGGAAGACCAGCCCCCAGAGCACCAGCGCCGCAAAGACGTAGTACTTCAGTCGCGAGGGGCGATGAGAGAGGAGGTGATCGGCTGCGTGAACGAGCTCATCCTGCTCGACGCCGAGTTCCCCCAACGGCTTTTTCTTGGACACCTCCAGCGGCAGGCCGAGTTCCCTCGCCAGGGCCTTGCCCGTGGCCCCAAGTTTCGGCGCGATGTCCCGGATGCTCATCTCCGTCGTCAAGGAGGAGAGCGGGACGTCTTCGTGCTGAGGTTCCAGTGCCCAGCCGAGGGCAACAATTCCCGACGCGGCGATCAAGGTTCCGATCAGCCAGAGATACTGCGCCTTGGAGAGGCGAGTAAGATACGGCATGGGTGCTCCCTGATTTCGAGGTCGCATCTAGTGGCGGAGGTAGGCGCCGCCCACAGCGTTGCAGTCTTCGTCCGGGAAGGCTCAGCGGCGGCCGAAGCCGGCACCGAGTCTTGCTGCCGATCCGGGACCGCGGCCGTAGCCCGGGCCACGTCGTCGAAGGCCTCGGCCGTACCTTCCTCCGGGACCGCCACGTCCGTAACCTCTGCCCGGACCGCCCCAACCGCGTCCGTAGCCAGCGCCGCGTCCCTTGCCGCGGGCCCATTGCGATCCGGCGCGGCCGCGCGAAACCGCGCCCCCGCCAGCCCAGAAGGGACGAAGGCCCTCGTCGCGCAACCGGATCGTGGTGCTGCCGAAGGTCAGCGATTGGGCCACGTAGTGGTTTTCCGGCATTTTCGTGGTGCGGAAGGCGTGAACCGTCACCTTCTTGCCGACGGGCAGTTGATCGATAATGTAGCCAACCGCGGCGGTCGGGCCAAGGTGAACGTTAAGCTCTTTTCCTTTCGGGGTCTTCAAGAGGAGGTGACTGCCAACGTCGGCTCGGCCCGTCGTCGTTTTGCAGGGCCCGGTTTCAATAGCCAAGACCTCTCCTGCAAGGGAGATCACTTCCGGCTTGGCGGCCTGCCGCCCTACCCCGGTTTGTTCGCCCATCCCCTTTTGAGCATGAGCGCGGGGCGCGACAACGCCCCACAAGAGACCACCGGCCATTAGAAGAGTCAGTCCGCGTTTCATCATTCGGGTCCTCCCGTGTTCGGGGTGGCCGACGGAGGCAGGTTGGCTGCGACAACGGCCACCCGGGTGATGTAGTGCCTGCAAGTATTTCACGGCGTTTTCGGGGTTCACCGGCACATTCTTGCAGCGCCGGTCTCGCTTCCCCTGGACGCCTTGTCGCCTCCATCCGCGACGTGGCCGCGGAAACGAGGTTGGGAGCTACCGGGCGACACCAACCGGGACACCTGTGCCGTGTGGCGCGCGATCCGGCGGATAAGGCCGTGGCCTTGGTTCCTGCCCAACTGATCAACATGCAACTGTGATGCCAAACCGGCGGTTTGCCAAGGAAACGTGGGTTCCGGGGCACTCCTCGACGTGGACAAGTTCAGCGGGATCTAGTTCTTCAGATCGAGCACGGGCGTATCGGGAAAGGCGTCGATGCCTTCGATTTCGACAACGTTCTCCTTCACCGAAATGATCTTGCACCGGGTCATGGCGATCAGGTTCGGACGAACCGGTGAGTGCGTGGCGAATACACCTCGCTTGGGATTCTCCTTGTTACCTCGGGGATGGACCTGGAGGATCGAGCGTTTCTCGGGCGTGTCGTTGCGATCGAACCAGTATAACACCCAGACCTCCGAGAAGTTCTCCAGTCCCAGTAGTGCGGGTTGGTACTTCTTCTCCAGAACGATGGTGGTTCGTCCTCCTGCCTTCCTTACCCAGCCGATTGGGTAAACCGTGAACTTCTTGGCCCCTTCTTGCTTTTTGTTCCCGGCTCGACCAGCGCCCACGGACGAGATGCCGAGAAAGAAGAGCAGCAACACAGCGGTAGAGAGATATCTCATGACCTTTGCTTCTCCTGAAGAAACTGGAACCTGGAAAACTGATATTGCATTCTGCATTCCCTCGAAGCCGGTAAGTCACCTTCAACTATTGTACCGGCTGGCCGGGCACAGTGCACCCGCTTTCTACGAGCCCGCGGGAATAGTCACCGCGACCTTGCGAACCGAGAAGCTGTCGTCGCCGGAGAACACCAGGTGCAGTGTCTTGCCGTCCCGGCTGATCCACTTGGTGGGGAAGCTGGACGTTTCGCCCGGGCCGACGTCCCAGTGCCGGGTGAAGTAAACGGTCGTCCAGGGGCCCCAGGGCTCCGGGGCGTCGTAGATGCCCAATCCGCCTTCAAACCGCGGACCTCGGCTGCTCTGGCCAGGGGGAAGCGTCTGGCACCAAAGGTATCGCTTCAGCGGGGCGTTGTAGCTGATCCCGGAACGATAGCAGGAGCCGCGGTGCGTGAAGACGGGGCCCCTCTGGGCGATGTCTTTCATCCAGACGGGATCACCCGGCGCAGCGAGGTAGTGGAAAAACTCGTAGGCCCCGCGGCGGGTGATTTCGCCTTTCGGCACTCGGGCCAGGACCATGCGGTCGGCCGGCTGGTAGGCACTGTCGCTGTCGTGCGAGTAGACGTAGACGAACTCGTCCCGTGCCCCGGTGTAGTTCTTGCCGTAATTGAGGAACGTGGGACAGCCAAAGCTGACCGTAAAACGCCAGTCGCTCCATTGCCAGGTCTTGCCGCGGTCGGCAGACCAGGCGAGCTGCGAGTTTCGGGCATTGCGGACCCACATGTAAAGCGTGCCGTTGACCATCAGCATCCCGCTGGCCTTCTTTCCCGAGGGTCCGTCGCCGCGCTGTTCGGCGGTCGGCGAGCGGATGTTGACGCCCTTAAACCGGGTGGGCGGCCCGGTGATCCTGGCCAGGCCCAGGCTCAGTTTCTCGGGCACCTTGGGCCGAAACCCCCATCCGTCGCCGTAGGTGGTGTAGAGTGCATCGTCGTCGCCCCAGGTGATCGGCCAGTTGTCGCTGCCTTGGGCCTTGCGGACGATCGCCGGCGCCGGCGCCCAGGATACGCCCGTGATCACCCGGCTGGGCGGATACGGTGCGGCGGACCGCAGCGCAGCGTCTGTGACCGAGGCGGCAATCGGTTCCAGAAAGGGCTTCAAGACGTGGTAGTGACCGCCGTCGGCGCGCTTCCACGACTTGCCCGCTCGGGCCGCCACCACGTCCAGGCTGGGGATGACCACGATCAGGCTGTCGTACAGCCCCCAGGACCAGAAGGCGTCGCGGGGCACCGAACAAAGCGTCCCGTCGGCGTTGTTCCACCACAACAGCCCGTAATGATCCGACGCATTCCCATAGGTCTTCGCATCCTGCTCCGGCAGCCCGACCACGGCGGGAACGGTCGTGCGGACCGTGTCGATGAAATCCTTGGAGAGGATCCGCTTGTCTTTCCAGCACCCGCCGCGCAGATAGAGGTATCCGATGCGTGCCATGGCGTCAACGTTGGCACTGATCCCCGAGCCGAACTCCCGCCGCCCGACCTCCTTCGACGTCTTCGTACCCCGGATGCTTTTCGGTCGGTAGGCGTTGTTGCGCCATGTGAGATCGCTCCGCCGGATTCCCAGCGGTGTGAAGACCCGCTCGAACATCAGCTCCTGGAGATCCCGGCGGTAGAGGAGCGTGACGCACTCGGCCAGCCAGTTAGGTCCTCCGTCGCTGTAGTGCCAGCGGGTACCGGGCCGGAACAACAGCGGCTGGTAGCCGCCCGGCTTCTCGAACCCCGCCGTCTGCGTCGCCAGGTGCAGCAGGGTGATCTCGTCGAGCCACCCGGTGGCCCGATTACTCTCGGGCGGAACGCCCAGGCCGGGGTGGTACCTGGCCGCCTTGTCGCCGAGCTTCATCTTGCCGTCGGTAATGGCCAGGCCCAGGGCCGTCGCGCCGAAGGACTTGGTGGTGGATTTCAGATCGTACCGTTGTGTCGGGCTGCCCCAGGCCGTCACCAGGCGGCCGCGGCGGATCACGTAGCCCGAGCCGCCACCGGTAAGAGCATAGTCACGGGCCTGCTTCAACCTGGCTCCGTCCATCCCCATCTCGGCCGGGGCAGCCCGCGGCCAGTCCCGCTCGGGCCACGGGCCCTCGACCGCGGCGTCCGCGCACCAAAGCAACAACAACGCCAGGCTTCCCAGTGAAGTTGGAATCGCGCTTCCGCCCATGTCAAACCTCCAACGGAGCTGCCGGCACGCCTTTCGTGCACGTGGTTGCCGCCGCTTATCCGACCGGTGACTGGAGTCTACCAAACGGATCGCCGGGGTGCCACACTCGCTCTGGAGGTGATCCCGAACCAGCCACCAATGTGGGCGGGCCGGCAAAGCCCAGTTTCCGACCGGCCTGGGACTTGACTTGCCGTGGGCGCCCCGTTATCAAGGGCCGAGAGTTCTCTGAAATCCTTTGGGAGAGAATGACATGTGGTCGGCCAGAAACGTGTTGGTGGTGGCGCTCGGCTTTTCCGTTGCAGGGGTGGCAACCGCAGCAGCCGAGCTGGGCGTCGACGGGGATCGATTCGCCATGGCCGCCACGCCGCCGAAAACCTCCCCGACCGATCCGCCGCGAAAGACACGGGTCTCGATCGACGGCACCAAGTGGAAGATCAACGGCCGGATCACCTACCCGGGCGCCCGGGCCGAGGGATTACTGATGAACGTGCGGATGGTCAACTCGATCTTCGAGGATCGCCGGCGGCCGAGGTTCGACCCGGACGCCAACACCGCCGCGTTTCTGGCCAAGTTGCCCGACTACGTTGCCCACGACGTCCGGGCGTTTACGATCAACCTCCAAGGGGGCATGCCCGGCTACGAAGGTGCCGTCAACTCGGCGCTGAACCCGGACGGCTCGCTTCGTCCGTCGTATCTCAATCGGGCCAAGCGAGTGATCGAGGCCTGCGACCGGCTGGGCGCGGTGGTGATCCTGGGGTGCTTCTACCAACGGCAGGACCAGATCCTCGAAGACGAAGCGGCCGTTCGGACCGGCGTGGTGCACGTGGTCAAGTGGGTCGAAAAGCAGCGATTCGGCAACGTCGTTCTGGAGATCGCCAACGAATTCCCCCACGGCGGCTTCGACCACAAGATCCTCAAAACGCCTGACGGAGAGGTCGAGTTGATCCGCCTTGCCAAGAAGACCGCTCCGGGGCTGCTGGTCTCGACCAGCGGCATCGGCGACGGCAAGCTGACCGAGGGCGTGGCCCGGGCGAGCGACTTCCTGCTGATCCACTTCAACGGCGTTTCTCTGGACGACAT
>CAZUAM010000447.1:0-6284 GCA_964618095.1 uncultured Planctomycetaceae bacterium
AATTACCCGTCAATCCCAATCTCCCTATATTCCGGCATTTTCATCAGCCCAGCCCGGGCCAGTGTTGCCGACGGGTCGGCCAAGGACCTTCTAAACGGATTGTCGCCAGCATGAAGAGTGTAACACCGTCTGTGCTGCCTATCGAAACGGGGTGCCGCTGGCCGCACCCGCCACACTGGTAGTCGATCGCACCGCCCGTCCCGCTTGCCGCTTGATCCTGGAGACAAACTTTGTGTTGCAAAGCCTGCTCGCCCGCTTTGCGAGGCAAAGCTCACGAGACACCGCTCCTGACTCCGCTGGGAGGTAAGACCCCATGAACGTACTTCGTGCCCAACCGATGGGCATCTGCACCGGCGTCCGCCGGGCCCTGGCCGTAGCCGAACAGATCGACTTCCCCGAGACCGTCACCATCCACGGTCAGCTCGTGCACAACCAGACGGTCCAGGCTCGGCTGGAGTCTCGTGGATTCCGAGTCAGCGCCGAACGAGACCGCGGGCGATTGCCCCAGACTCCCGACGTATTGATCACCGCCCATGGCATCAGCGACCGCCGCCGCCGGAGCCTTCAGGCGGCGGGAAAACGGCTCATCGACACCACCTGTCCGTTGGTCCGGCACGTGCACCGGGTGGCACAGGAGCTGCAAGCCGCGGGCTATCACGTGCTGCTGATCGGCCGCCGGGGCCACGTCGAGGTGCTGGGCGTCGTCGAGGACCTCTCCAGCTATGACATCGTATCCGGCCCGGGCGACGTCTCAACTTACCCCTACGACCGGCTGGGCATTATCTGCCAAACGACCGTTCCACCCCGCCAGGCCGAACAGCTCCAGTTGGCCATCCGCTTGCGCAACCTGCGTGCGGAGGTCCGCTTCGAGAACACCATCTGCCAGGCCACCCGCGATCGCCAGAAGGCCGTGGAGCGCCTCCTGCCCAAGGTGGACGTGATGGTGGTTGTGGGCGGCCGCAATTCGAACAACACCCGCGAGCTGGTCGGCCTCTGTCGCCGGGAGGGCGTGCCGACCTACCACGTCCAGTCGGCCGACGAGATCGACCCCGACTGGTTCCACGGCTGCAAGACCGCAGGGCTCAGCGCCGGCACGTCCACGGACGAGCCTGACATCCAAGCGGTGCACGACGCACTTTGTCACCTTTAGAAAGGAACGTTGCATGCTGAGAAAATGGATTCCCCGCCAAATGCGGATCGCTCCCAGGTTGGATCCTGACGCGCGTCCCGAGCCGGCACGTCCGCGATACGCCCTCTTGATCCAGCCCTTTTATCCCAAGGACCCACACGCCAGCTTCGGCAAGCACGTGTTGACGCCCAGTCTATCGCTCAGCAGCATTGCGGCCGCTACGCCGCCGGAGTGGGAGGTCTCGTACTGGGATGAGAACCTGCTGCAAGGGCCACCGCCTTTCGTCCCATTCCCTCGGGTAGTCGGGATTACGGTCCATCTGACCTTCGCCGAGCGGGCGTATGCCTTGGCCCGCTGGTATCGGGCACGTGGGGCCAAGGTGGTCCTGGGCGGACTCCACGTGATCTCCTCTCCCGAGGAGGCCGGGCCGCACGCCGACGCGTTGGCCATTGGCGAGGGAGTGCAGCTTTGGGGACGTATCTTGCGCGACGTGGAGGCCGGCAGGCTGCGGCCGGTCTATCGCGGCGATTTCCGCCGGCCCTACCGGGAAGAACCCCCACCGCGCCGCGACCTGCTCCCCAAGAGAAGCTTCCTCACCACTGCCAGCCTGATCGCCACCCGCGGCTGTCACAACCGCTGCGGCTTCTGCTACATGTCCACTCGCGGCCTGCAAATGCCCTATCAGATGCGCGACGTCGAGCAGGTAGTCGAGGAGCTCCGCAGCAGCGGGCAGCCCTACGCGGTGTTTACCGACAACAACCTCGGCTCGCAGCCGGATTATCTGCGGCGGCTCTGCCGGGCCTTGCGGCCGCTGGGGAAGATCTGGAGCGCGGCGGTTTCGCTGGACCTGACCGACGACCCCTCGCTGGTCCGCGAGATGGCCCTGGCCGGCTGCACGGGCGTGTTCGTGGGCTTTGAATCGCTCCGCAGCGAGAATCTTGCCGACGCGCGGAAGAAAAGTCCCCCGGCCGAGGACTACGCCCGCCGGGTCGCCGTGTTCCACGACAACGGCATCCAACTGAACGGCAGCTTCGTGCTGGGCTTCGACCACGACCGCCCGGACGTGTTTCAGAAGACGGTCGACTGGATCGAAGAGAACCGCCTCGAGTGCGCCACCTTTCACGTCCTCACGCCGTATCCCGGTACGCCGCTGTTTGCCAGGCTACGATCCCAAGGCCGCCTGTTGCACAGAGACTGGCGACTTTACGATACGTCGCACGTCGTCTTCCGCCCGAAGCACATGGCACCCGAGCAACTGGCCGAGGGCTACGCCTGGTGCTACCGCCGGCTGTTTTCGCATCGCTCGATCTGGCTTCGGCGTCCGCGGCAGTTCCGCGCGGTGCTGCCCTACCTGGCGAT
This sequence comes from uncultured Planctomycetaceae bacterium, assembly GCA_964618095.1. GTDB lineage: Bacteria > Planctomycetota > Planctomycetia > Pirellulales > Thermoguttaceae > CAZUAM01. The sequence continues at coordinate 2,489 of CAZUAM010000447.1, forward strand.
GTCGTATCTTTACAAGCGATCGAACCTACTTTGGCATCTGTTGATTCGCCATCGGCTGACCGCCGCCGTATGGCGTCCGCTGGTGGAGTACACGCGGCACCGGCACCTGAAGTTTCGCCGAGAGCTTGAAGCAAGCCCCCTGCTGCGCCCGCAAGAATCGGCCTCGGTCGTGCCGGCCGGAGTGTAAATCGGCAGCCGCTTGCGGCTTAGCCGCGGCTATTTGAGCGGGCGCAGGCCCCGCTCCCGGCGCCACCGGTTGAGCAGGATCATTGCCCGCGGTTCTTTCTTCAACAGCTTCACAAGCTGCGAAGCGGTAGAGCGCAACGCGGCGGCGGCGGCCTTCACGTCGGCGTCGCAAGCGGCGATCACGTCCAGGGCCTCCGCCAAGAGAACAGGAAAGTCCTCGTGTGAGGCGCTCAGGTTGATCCGGCCGCCCGGGCATCGCGACTGCCAGAGCGGGCCGGGCGTTTCATCCGGGACACGGCAGCGGCGGATTTCCAAGGCCAGGTTCAGCCGCAGCCGCAGCAGCGCCACCGAGAGGTTCTCCGCCTGGCTTCGCCGCTCGTTGGCCTCGGCCTTCATGCCCGTGGGCCGGTGATCCAAGAGGACGGCAGTCTCCACCTTGTTGCGACGCTGCCCTCCCGGCCCGGACCGCCGCAACCGCCGCAAGTCGCATTCGCCCAGAAGTTGCTCGGGCGGAATCGCCGCAGGATGGACATGGGTTGCGTGCATGGTGGCAGATTGTAGAAGGCGACGCCAGTCGCCGATCGGTTTTCCAGCGGCCTGATCGGCAACTGGAGTTGCCTCCTACAGGTCCTTGCCGAGCATCCTCACGGCCATTTCGCGCTTGGGATCGCCGGCCAGATAGAGGGTCTGCGTGGGGAAGGCAAACTCGATGCCCGCCCTCTCGAACTCCTCGAAGATCCGCAGGTTCAACCGCTGGGCGTGGTCCAGGTAGTCCCAGTAGGCCGGCGGAGCGTACCAGTAGATCAGGATGATGTTCAGGCTGTCGGGATTGTAGTCGTTGAAGTAGACCCGGGGGGGAAACTCGTTGCCGTCGATGACCTGATGGATCGGCTCGCGGAGATCCTCTTCCTCCAGGACGTCGCGGAGGATGCCGACGGCCTGTTCGATCTTCTCCCGGGGCGTGTCGTAGGTGATCGTCACGTTCATGATCCGCCGGATCGACGGCCGGCGGCCGACGTTCTCTACGGCATCGCTGACGATCTTGGCATTGGGGATGGTCACCAGGTGACCGGTCAACGTGCGGACCTTGGTGGAGCGGAAGCCGATCTCCTCGACGGTCCCGTCATAGCCGGCATAAACAATCCGCTCACCGATCTTGAACGGCCGATCGAACAAGATCGTGATCGAGCCGAACAGGTTCTCGAGCGAGGGCCTGGCTGCCAGGGAAACGGCCAGCCCGGCAATCCCCAAGCCTGCCAGCAGCGCGCCGACGTTCTGGCCGAACACCGAGTCTACCACGAACATCACGCCCACGGCCACCAGAAAGATCCGCAGCGTCTTGCGAATCAGCGGGACCAGTTGGTCGTCGAGGCTGGAGTCCGTCTTGGCCGTCAGGCGGCGAAGCATCACGTCGACGACCGAGACCAGGTTGAAGGCGTACCAGAAGACCGCGATGGTGTAGAGCAGCAGCAGGGTCTTCCCGCAGATGGTTTCCAGGGTCGTGCCCATCCGCGCGCGGTCCAAGGCGCCGAGGCCGAAGCTCAGCCCCACGGTCAGCAGCGCCAGCTTGGCCGGACCGATCAAGTCTTTCACGACGTCGGCCCGGACGGTCCAGCCGCGCCGCTCCAAGCGTGCCGCAAACCGCCCGAGCACCCCGGCGGCGATCCTCCCGGCCACCAGGCCGAGAAAGATCGCCAGCAAGAACAGCAGCCATCGCCACGGCCAGTTGTCCCCCCAGAACGTGTCCTTCCAAGAATCTTTCCACCAGAGCTTGAACTGGTCCCAAAAGGACATCGGGCCGCCATCCGCATCTTCCTCGACGTTTTTGGCTTCCTCGTGCTCGTCGGCGGAGGAAGCGCTTGCGTCGGCTGGCGCAGCAGGGTCTTCAGGGGGCGCGGCTGGCGCGGCCCAGGCTTCCTGACCGGCCGCCGCGGCGACCCAAATCAAGATCCAGCAGGCCGCAATTGCGGCGATCCGTGAAAGAAGGTGCTTTGTTCTCATAATACGAAAGATGATACAACATGCCTTGAATCTGGCAAGCCATAGGTCAGGACGACCGCCGCCAAGGCTACGGAATACCCCCATGGAGGGGGCGTCTGTGCCGAAGTTTAGCGCCCAAGCTTGAAACGTTCGGCGATCGTGACCATACTATAGGGTTCGCCCTGTCGGCACGGGTCGTGGACGACCAGCGCGGAAGTGGTCCCGGCTGGATTTGGCCCTCATCTTTGCGCAACGGAGGTCTAGCGGCATGTTTGGTGAATTTAGACAAACCGCCAGAGATATCTTCCAAAACGCCTTGGAGGACGGCCGGTTGATCCGCAATCCGGACGACGATCGGCTGCGGACACTTTCCCTGGTGGAACCCGAGGTCCGCGAGACGAAGTACCAGAACATCGCCGCCGACTCGGAGCCGATGTCCCGGGCGGCAATGTTCACCAAAAACAACATCGATACGGAGTTTGGCGACGAAGAGTGCCAGTTGCTCGACCAGGTCAAACAGTGCCTGGCCACGGAAGAGATCGTCAGCATCGACGTGACCGTCGGCGACGGCACCGAGGGCGTCACGGCCCGGCTGATGATCCCCAGACGGTTTGCCCACGTGGCCTACGCCGGAAGGAAGCTGTTTAGGCCCACCACGACCGATGATCCCACCTACCAGGTGTTGATGTTCTTCGACGAAGAGCACGAGAAGAACAAGGCCAAGGTGCTGCCGGAGAAGGAGGTTACCATTCGCAACGCCCATTCGCCGGAGGGCCGGCTGGTCAAGATCGTCCGCAACAGCAATTACTTCGGCGAGTGGAAGAAGGGCGTGTTTACGGGCGAGGACTACCGGGCGAAACTCCGCGGCGACGCGCTGTTTCTGCACGCCGGCTGCCGTAAAGACACCCTGGAAAGCGCCCACGGTGATTACTTGACCAACTACTCGCTGTTCGTGGCCTTAAGCGCCAACGGGAAGACCAGCACCACCTGCAAGGTGCTGGCCCGCAAAGGTCACGAGCGATCCTGGCTGATCCAGGACGACGGCGGTATCCTCTACCGCGACGGGAAGTTCCGCGGCTTCGAGGCAGGAGGGCTGTTCGTGAAGACCGACGGCCTGAACCCCGACGACCAGATCGAGGCATACTACGGCGCGCTGAAGCGCAAGACTTTCCTGGAAAACGTGCACGTGGAGGAGGACGGGGCCTTCGACTTCTTCAACCTGGAGCGCACGGCGAACGGCCGGGCGGTGATCGAACGCCGCGACTTCATGCACGCCGGCGACAACATCAACGCCGAACGTATCGACAACCTGTTCATCATCACCCGCGGAAGCATCATCCCCGCCGTCGCCAGGCTGACCCACGAACAGGCGGCGGCCTTCATGGTGCTGGGACAATCCATGGAGTCCTCCGCCGGCGATCCCACCCAGGCCGGAGAAATCAAGAACGTCTTCTTCTACGACCCCTTCGTGGCCGGCGATCGGGCCGACCACGCCAACCTGTTCTACGACATCCTCAAGGCCAACGACCACGTCAACTGTTATCTGTTGAACACCGGCTGGGTCGGCGAGGGTGCCGCCATGCGGGACATCCGCCTGGGCGACACCATGGGCGTACTCGACTCGGTGCTC
>CAZUAM010000448.1:0-6259 GCA_964618095.1 uncultured Planctomycetaceae bacterium
ACCGCCGCCACCCTCAACCGGTAGAGGGTGGCGGCGGTGGAGTATTGGTCGGCGGGCGGGCGTCGCGGGAATGGGTGATCTGCTCGGGGGGCAGGTAGGGGAGCGTCCCGCCCGCGTCGCCAATGATCGTCAGACCGCTCATTCTGGATTCGTGGTAGACCCGGGCCAGCCCGAAGTCCGCCAGCCGGCAGACTTCCCGGCCTTCCTCTCGGCCCACCAGCAGGTTGGCGGGCTTGACGTCGCGGTGGACGAAGCCGCGGTGGTGGGCGTAATCCAGGGCCTCGAGTACCTGGCAGACCAGCCGCACCGCCCGGGCAACGGGCAGCGGGCCGCCGCGGCCGACCAGCCGCCCGGCGTCGGTTCCCGGCACGTAGTCCATCACGAAGTAGAACAGGTCTTCCACGCGGCCCATCTGGTGAAAGGCCACGATGTGCGGATGCCGCAGGGTGCAGAGGATTTGGCACTCGCGAAGAAAACGCTTCACCTCGCGGCCACGGGCGGCGAAGGCCGGACGGATGGTCTTCAGGGCCAACTGGGCCGTGTCGGCCGTCCGCTTGACCAGGTACACCACGCCCATGCCGCCGCGGCCCAACTCGCGGACGATCTCAAACCCCGGGACCGCCGGCGGCGGCACAGGGGGTTCTTCGTCCGCAGATTCCTTCCCGCCTTCGGTGGCGGCGGGCCGAAAGGTCTCGGTGGTCTCGATCCTCTCGCGAGTACCGGCCTGCTGTGCCGTCGCCGGGGCAGCGTCGCCGAGCCCGACCAGCGACACCTGCAGCACCGTGTCGCCGCCCCTGATCTCATCGCCGTCATGCAGGTCGGTGGCCTCCATCCTCCGGCCGTTGACATAGGTACCGTTAAGGCTGACCAGGTCGACCAACCGGCAGCGGGGCGGATTGACTTCCACCATGAAATGGACCCGAGAAAAGTAGGGGTCCTCTTTGGGGAGCCGGAAGTGGGCACAGGGGGCGCGCCCGACGATGAAGTTGTCGTGTCCGGCGAAGTCGAATTTGCGGCCCTTGTGTGGGCCGCCCATCACCTCCAGCACGATCCGCGGCGAGGATTCATCGTCCTGGTCCGTCTGCCTTCTCTGCCCGCCTGAAACCTGGCGAAACGCATCGTCGATCAACTCGGCGTGCCGGGGAAACCGGGCTTTGTATTCGGCGGCCGAGGGGCGCTGGCCGTCTTCTGTGCGGTACTCAATATCCAACAGCAGAAGTTCTCGCAGTAGCTCCGGGTGCTGCGACTGCCGGCCGGCGTCAAGGTAGTCCTCGATCTGTGGCCGTTGGCCGGCCTTCCAGCATGCTTCGAATCGGTTGCAGACCTCGTCAAATCGCAAGAACTGAGAGGGGGAGAGGGAGTCGTCGGAACCGCCTGCGCTCATTGCGCCCCCTCCTGCGAGGACCAGATCTTGCGAATCCCGCCGAGTTTTCGCTCCACCGAGCGGAGCGCGCAGCCGAGTTGAGCGGCGATTTCCTCGTTGGTGTAGCCCTGCATCTTCAGCACGGCTACTCGGCGCAGGGTCTCATCACCCAGGCGATCTAACAGCCGCTGGAACTCCTCCGCCAGCTCGGCGGCGAAGGCGGGAGTCGGTTCCCGTCCGACGATCTGGTCGATTCCATCGTGCTCGGAGGTCTTCGGGCCGAGGAAGGCGGATTCTCCCCGTACCTTTCCGCCGCCGCGCTTTTGTCGGCGGGCGTGTTGTGCCTGGCGGAGGGCCTTGCGGGCGGTGATGGTGACCAGGAGTTTCCAGAGGTCGTCGCGGTCTTTCAACTGGGGAAACCTGCCCTGGGCCGCACCGAGGCAGAAGCTGTTGAAGGCACTCAGGACCACGTCTTCTTCATCGGCCGCCCGACGCGGCGCAGGGCCCAGCTTCCTTTGGGCAAAGCGGAGGAGCTGCTGGAAGTACTCTTCGAACAAGTCTTGAGCAGCGGCCGGGTCCCCACCCTTGAGATGGCCGATCCAGGACGTGTTCAGCTTCTCAGCCGGCATGGCACACGGTCCTCGCAACGACGAACCTCAGCCGCCTATTACGCACCCATTATGGGCAAAAACCCGGCGGCGGTACACCCGCGGGTGGCATCCGGGCGGCGGAACCTGCTTCTGCGAAAGGGTCTTGGCCGGCCTATACGCCAGATGGGGGGGCTGTGAAAATACCTTTGGCCGATTTGGCGGGTGATCAACCGGGATGGTCATGAACAGAGTAGAAGCGGAAAACGACCACCCGCGAAACCTTATAGGAAGGAGCTCAGCGATGAACCGTTCACAGACCAGTGGAATGATCGTGGCCACAGTGTTGATGGTTTTCCTGGCCGATTCGACCGCCTCGGCCCAGGGGACGTACGGGCACTTGCGGGCCCCGACTCAGGGAACGTGCTCTCGCCCGACCGGCTGCGACCCGCGGAACTACCAGGAAGCCTACGCGATGTACCTGGAGAATCTGCATCAGGCCGCGCGTACCTATTTTGCGATGCGCAAGGAGAACATCAGGGCCCGCACTGAGGAGAAGATAGCTCGCCTGGTGGCGCTGGAGGAGGAGCGGAAAGCCCGCCTGCACTCGATACAGGCCCGAGCTGCAAATGAATATGCATATGATGAGTATCGCCGCAACACGCTACCGGAGTTGCGAAAGATCCGCCGGGCGCACCTCGAACACTTGGCCAAGTTGGGGGAGCCCAAGCGACTGACCACCTTCGAGTACAACCCGCTCACCGGCGCCATCTCCTGGCAGCTTGTGTTTCAGGAGTACCGGCAGTTCGCGGCAGACCGGGCACGGATCGACGCCTTGTTCGCGCAACGGACGCCCGACAACAGCGGCGCGTTGTCGCGCAACTGCGTCGAAGTCCGAAAAGTGACCGAGCGAATGAAGGCCACCCTGAGGGCTATGCAGCGCCAACTCGACCCTACGACGTACGTGGCGGCCAAGACATTCCTTACCGGGCTGGCCTACGAGGCGCGATTCCCCGTCCAGGCCGACCCTGCACAAGTGGCCGCGAAGTAGCCGGTTTCCCCGCTGCCAGGGCGGCGACGTGTATTGCTGGGGGACCCCTCCGGCATGTCAACGTGAACCGCCTCGCAGGCCCCACCGGGACGCGGTGTGTTGAAAGTGTGGGCGGCGCCCTGCCCACCGATCACCGCCCGCTTCTCCAGATCCAGGATCGGGGTGGCAACGAATTGCCACGCCCAGAGTGACCTTACTGATCACTGCCCAATGATCGCTGCTGCTCCGGCCCACTCAATACACACTGGGTATCGAATCGGTCCATCCGACCACCGGCACGTCGCGATTCATCACGAAGATTTCCACGCGGCGGTTCTTTTGGCGATCCGTGGGCGTGGCGTTGGGCGCGATGGGCTGATGCGGTCCGAAGCCGGCCACACCCATCCGCTGTTCCGGGAGTCCCTTTTGGCGCATCTGGTCGGCCACGGCCAAGGCCCGGGCGGCGCTGAGGTGGAAGTTGTTGGGGAATTTTTCCCGGGCGGGCTTCTTGGCGATCCGCTGGTTGTCGGTATGGCCGACAACCATGATTTTCATCTCGGCGGCCTGGGGAGACTTCAGCACGCGGACCAGCTCGCCGAGCATCTGCTCCGCCCCGGGCTTGAGTTCGGCCTGTCCGCTTGCGAAGAGGACGTCGGTGTCGAGTTTGCTGATGCCGGTGGCGGGGTCGAACTGCAAGGCGGGATAGCGTTGGGAAAGTTCGGCCAGTTGGGTGCTGACCTCGGGCGGAACGCGGGCGCGGCCGTTGGCCAGTCCCTTGAACTGCTGGTGCAGCTCGGCCCGTTCCCGCCGGTAGTTGGCCAGTTGCTTTCCGTCCAGTCCGACCTGTTCTTCCAACAGGGCCAACTCCTCCTCGGTGCGGATCAACTGGTCTTCGGTGTGGCGGCTGTGGACCTTGAGGTTTTCGATTTCGGCCAGTTGGGCCCGGCACTGTTCGGCCAGGGCCTGATTCTGCAACCGGGACGCGGTGAGTTGCGACTGGGGCACGCAGATACAGCCCGAGAAAACAATCAGCGTCCCCAGCAGCAGAGAGGCCGGCAGCAGGCGAGAAGCCTTCATGATTCGACTCCTTTCGAATCGCTGGCTAGTGACAGATGAGGCGGGAGGTGACTACTGTAACAAGTTGAGGATGCCGTCCATGATAGAGCTGTTGACCTCGTACGCGCCTTCCCAGCTCCACATGTTTCGCATCAGGTCGTACATCATCATGCCCACCAGGATGAGGAAGATAGAGCAGAACGACAGGCTGACGATGTTCCAGATGGTGTACGGGGTCTCGGGGAGCGCGGCGGTCTGGGCCAGCGACGCGCCTTCTACGAATCGTCCTGGCTGGGTACCCAGCGGGGCAGCACCCAATGCGGCGGCATCCACCGCTGCCCCGAATTCCATCTCAGCGGCGGGCTGGGGGCTGAGGTCTTCGTCGAGCATGGCCGCCACTCCCGATTCGCCCGGGGCACCGGCGATCATGGTGGCCGCCTCGTCGCCCTCGATGTCCAGGGCGATCACCTGGGAGCCGCTTTCCGAATCCTCGTCCTCGCTGATTTCCTCCAGGGGGGTGAGCAGGAAGTCGTCGTCGGTTTTCAGTTCGGTGGGCGAGTCGGTCTGGGCGGCTTCGCTGGGGGCGATCATGTCGTCTTCACCCAGTTCGAGCGATTCCTCTGCTGCGCCGGCGGCCTTCAGCGGCTCTTCCAGCGAGAGTCCGCTGTCGGCCGGATCGACCAGCGAGATACCGCTGTCCCCGCCGATGGTGATGTCGCTTCCCGCCCCACTGCCGCCCAGTACCAGGTCGTCGTCTTCCAGGTCCTTGCCCGCCAGGTCGACGCTCGAGCCACCGCTGCCCGCCTCTTCATCCGAGGTAAGCTTGCTGTCCTCCAGGGTGAGGTCCTCCTCCAGGGCCAGGTCGAGTTCTTCGAACTGCGTGACTTTGGAGCCAAGTTCGTCGGCCGCGGCGGTCTGGGGCGGTCCGGATTCCTCGCCCAGCTTGAGGTCGCTGTCAACCGATGCCTTTCCGCCGTCTTCCGCGCCGCCGATGACCGTACCCGACCCGCCGGAAGCGGACGGGCCCAACTCGAGTTCGCTCAAGAGCACATCGCCTTCATTTTCTTCGGTGGTCCCGCGTGGTTGGGCGGTGCGCTGCTGGGCAAGTCGCTCGATGTCCTCTACTTTGAACTTCCACTCGGCACCGGTGTGGTAGCCGTGAAGTTCCTGGCGCTGGGCCATCTGCTTGACTTCGTCTTCACTGACCCCAAGTGCCTTGGCGGTTTCTTCGGCGTTGTAGTATTTTTGGGCCATGGGGACCTCCCGGTCCGCATCAATCAGACGGGTCGCCTCCGGCCGGCCATTGGAGCCGCAACGGCCGGGAGTCTGGCTCGTCGTTGGTTACCTCGTTTCCAACAGCGACTGGATTTCTTGCGGCAAGAGCCCCTCGTTGTCCAGATACGTCAGTTGCAGGTCCCACTGGATGTTACGGACGCTGCGAAGGGCGATTTTGCCGGTTGCCTGATGGATCTGGTAAACACTCATTACCCGCCGCTTTTGATCGATTACCGTCAGCAGTTGGCCCTTTTCTCCCACCGGACCCGGCACGGCAATCAGTTCGCCGCCCCAGCCGGCCTCTTGGTAAGGGGCCAACCGCTGGGCAAAGACTTCATTGCGGTGGTCGAGTGCACCAACCGCCACCAACACCAACCCTGCACCTGCCAGGGCACCCAGCACCGCTGCTCTCATCACTGACCTCAGAGTTTCGAGTTTAGGGGAGCTGGGGCCTCTACTTCCATTGTAAAGGCCCCAATCTCCATTGCAAGAGAAATGGCTCGGGGGTCGACAAAATGCGGGCAATCCGCCCGCACCCTGGCCCCGGTACCCCCTGGCAACCACGGTCCGCACAGGGGTATGGCCCAGCCCGAGAAAGCATTCTCAACGTCTTATTTGGAAAAGATTTGCGATTCGAGGGTTCCTGCTCTTTCGGCGCTCGGCCGGGGGCTCTACCGGCGCTGCCCGAGAGCAGATTACTGGGAGTTTTTCGCTTGAAATGCGTTCGGAAAGGTTCAGCGGCGGCGAGTTTAGCCGTCCGGCTCCTGATATGCAAGGTCAGCTTCGCCGTTTCCGCAGCCAACCATGGGCCGGGTGGCAACCGGGAAGCAGCAGTCAGTAACTTGGGGGGCGCGTTGCGGCGGATTTCATCCAACGCGTGCCGGCGGCCGCTAAGGGGCGGCCGAAGAATAAGTTGTGGGAGGCGACTCTGTCGGCGACTGCGCATGG
>CAZUAM010000449.1:0-6244 GCA_964618095.1 uncultured Planctomycetaceae bacterium
ACCCAATTCTCCGGCACTCAGCCCCAGATTCTGTTACCCGAGTTTGAACCAGGCCAGAACTTTGGGCTAATCCAGTGGGCGGCTGGTTGGCAGCCGCAGGGGAGCGATTTCTTCAATTGCCATGAACGATCGTGGCGGATATCCCTTTGACCAACGTCTCGAGGTAAGAATCCGCTCCCCGAAAGACAGACGCCGCCGCGGCCTTGGGAACCCTCGGGATGGTACCACACTTGACTACGGGTTGCCACCACCTTGTTCGACGTAGCAGGGGCACAGCCCTACCGGAGACGCCGGTGATCCCGGCCTTCCATCACCCTGGCAAACGGCCCGCGGCAGGAGACTCTTGCCCCGGGCCACCTGGGCGGATGAATTCCGGTCCCTCTCGACTCGATGGGGGCGCCGGGCTAGAATGACCCTTCTTGTTGCCGGGCCATTTGGAGGCTGTTCGCCACAACGGACGGTGAGCCGATGAGTTCCACGCAGCGACGGGTGGTAATCACGGGAGTGGGGGTCGTCAGTCCCCTGGGTAACTCCAAAGATGCCCTCTGGGAGGCGCTCTCCGGGGGGCAAAGTGGCGTGCGACCCTTGACCGTCCTCTCGCCCGAGCCCCTGCCCGTCACCTTCGCCGCCCAAGCCGGCCAGTTCCGCGGCCATATCGAGGACTTCGGCCCCCTGGAAAAGGGACAAAAGAAGGCGATTCGTAAGGGCCTGAAGGTCATGTCTCGCGAGTCCCAGATGGGTATCGCCTCGGCCCAGTTGGCCCTGGCCGACGCCGGAATCGCCCCGGGAGGGGTCGATCCGGAGCGCTCGGGAATCAGCTTCGGCACCGACTACATGCTCAGCGTCCCGGAGGAATTCACCGAGGGCATCCGGCAATGCCTCGATCAGCACGGTCGCTTCGAGTTTTCCCGCTGGGGCACCGACGGAATGCCCAAGATGTCGCCCCTCTGGCTGCTCAAATACCTGCCCAACATGCCGGCCAGCCACTTGGCCATCTTCAACGATTTCCGCGGCCCGAATAACTCGCTCACGCTCCGCGAAGCCGCGGCCAATGCCGCCCTGGCAGAAGCCCAGCAGATCGTCCTCCGAGGCAGCGCCGACGTCATGCTCGCCGGAGCTACCGGCACCCGTGTCCACCCGATGAAAATGCTCCACGCCGCTCAACAGGAAGAGTTGGCCGAACCCAACTGCGATCCCACCCGCGCCAGCCGCCCCTTCGATCGCGATCGGACCGGAATGGTGCTCGGCGAGGGTGCCGGCACGGTCGTCCTCGAAGAACTCTCCGCGGCCGAAGCCCGCGGCGCCAGTATCTACGCCGAAGTCGTCGCCGGTGCCTCCAGCTCCGCGGCCCGGCGCAACCTCCTCGCACAGAGGAGCCAAGCCATGGTCAACGTGCTTCGGGCAGTGTTGCGCAACGCCGGCGCCGGCCCGGACGATGTCGGACACCTCCACGCCCACGGCCTGAGCACTCGCACTGCCGACGTCGAGGAAGCCCGAGCCGTCAACGAGGTCTTCGGCCGTCGGGCCAACTCGCTGCCGGTGACCGCCGCGAAGAGCTATTTCGGCAATTTGGGAGCCGGCAGCGGGATAGTCGAGCTGGTGGCCAGTCTCCTGGCACTCCGCCACGACCGCCTTTTTCCGCTGCTGAACTATGAAATCCCCGACCCAGAGTGTCCGGTGGCGGCGGTTACCGACGCCCAAGAGGCGGGCAGTAGTTTTGTAAGCCTCAACGTCACTCCCCAGGGCCAAGCCAGCGCGGTGATGGTCAGGCGTCTCGAGTGACGCCCTCCGGCAACCCCAAGACGAGCAGTCCTCCTCGGGCTACGCCACACCTCCTCTTGCCGATTTCCCCTCAGATCGCCAGATTTCCTCGGCTGTCATAAATCAACAGCCCGCACTACTGCCCTCACGTTGCTATCTTTACCCCTGTATAGGGGCTGCTCCGCTCCATTCTCGTTCCCGGCCCCTGTTCGGCGTCGTTTGACCGCCGAACCGGGCGTGCAGCCGCCCGCTGACCGACTTGACACCCTGCGAGTCGGCCGGTATGCTTATTTGACTGCAAAGCCCACTAAGTTGTGCTCTGATAAGATTTTGGAGCATCTCGGCCGCCGCGCGATAGCGTTTTGGCCGAGAGGGAGGGGGGTGTATTGGTGTTTTGGGGACCGGCTGCCGCCGTCGGCCCGGCGTTTGAGTCTGCGCAGAAGGTTCCGCTTGATTGCCAACAGGATCACACGGAGGGCAACCGTCCCCGAGTAAGGGGAGAGTAAAAACCGATGGACCCTAGCGAACTGCTCCGGATCGTGGATGCGATCCACCGCGATAAGAATATCGACAAAGAGATCGTCTTCGAGGGGATCGAGGCGGCCCTGGTCTCCGCCGCCAAGAAACACTTCGGCGAAGACGAGGAGATCGTCGTCCAGATCGACCGGACCGACGGGGCCATTACGGGAACCCATAACGGCGAGCCGCTCTCGCCCGAAGAAATGGCCGAACGCGTCGGCGCCCAGACGGCCAAGCAGGTGATGATTCAGAAGATTCGCGAGGCCGAACGCGACTCCCTCTTCGACGAATACGAAGAGCTCAAGGAACAATTGGTCACCGGGATGATCCAACGCTACGAAGGCGGGGCCGCCACGGTCACCTTGAGCAACGTGGAGGCCATCCTCCCACGCGGCGAACAAATCCCCGGCGAAACCCATCATGCCAACGAACGTGTCCGGGCGGTCGTCTACGAAGTCCGCAAGGTCGGAAGTCGGATCAAGGTCATTCTCAGCCGTACCAAACCCCAGTTGGTCCAACGCCTTTTCGAGCAGGAAATCCCCGAAATCGCAGAGGGTGTGATCCAGGTCAAGGCCATCGCCCGAGAACCGGGATACCGCACCAAGGTCGCCGTCAGCAGCACCGACCAGCGCGTCGACTGTGTGGGGGCCTGTGTGGGCGTCCGCGGAAACCGCATCAAGAACATCGTCGACGAGCTGGGAGGCGAACGGATCGACATCGTCCGACACAGCGACGACATGCAGTTATTGATCCCCAATGCCCTACAGCCGGCCGAGGTCGAAGAAGTAATCCTTTGCCAGATGTTGGGCCGGGCGATCGTACTGGTCCGCGAAGACCAGCTTTCGCTGGCCATCGGACGACGCGGCCAGAACGTCCGACTGGCCAGCAAGCTCTGCGGCTGGGACATCGAGATTATGACCCGCGACGAACTCGACGACCAAATTGAACAAGCCGTCGTCGGCTACGGCTCGCTGGAAGGCGTGGAGGATGAGCTTGCTGAAAAGCTGGTCGGCGAGGGCTTCCTCTCCTACGACGACCTCTCGGTGATTGAACCGGACGCCCTGACGGAAATGGGTGACCTCACCCCCGAACAGGTAGACCAGATCGTCCGGCAGGCCGAAGTCAAAGCAGAAGAAGCGGAGGAGGCCGCTGCCGAACAACGACGCCAGCAACGCGAACAGGAACGCCTGGAAGCGGCAACGGCCGAGGCCGCCGCCCAAGCCGAGGCCGCCGCCGCCCAGGCCGACAGCGATCAGCCCCTTGCCCCTGCCACCGACCAGCCAGCCGCCCAAACAACCGACCAGCCAGACTCCCAGCCAACCGATAGACCAGCCGACGAACCGTCCAGCGTGGTCGGGGATCAGGCCGCCCCGGGCGACGTATCCGTCGACCCGGCCACCGAGCCCACCGACGACCTCTCCGTGCCGCCCCGCGAGGACCCCACGGAGGCGAACCCCCCGCCCGCAGAGCAAGTGAAGGACGACCCAACGGAAGAAGCCGGGTAAGGATAAACACAAGTTCAGCCAATACTGCCCGCGCCACCGGCGGGGTCGGTTGCGGGGGCCATGGCGCCCTTGCCGCGAATCAAGCCGGGTAAGGGCGCTTTGTAGATGTGTCGTTTGATTGGGGGAACGTAATGACGTGAATTTGAGGCGATTCAGTGGTGACGGCCGAAACGTGCCGGCACGGGAAATGCGAAAGGGAGCGGCCAAGTGCCCATCCGCATCTACGCGTTAGCAAAAAAACTCGAACTCGACAGCAAGCTGCTGGTAGATATCTGCAACAAGGCAGGCATCACGGGGAAGGGCTCTGCGCTGGCCAGTTTGTCGGACGAAGAAGTGGCCAAGATCCAGGCCTATATCAACCAGGCCAAGGCAAAGAGATCGGACGCCCGGGGCGCCTCCCAGGCCGCAGAAGCGTCGCCCTCCAGGGTACTCCGGCGCGAAGACTACGTTGCCCCGGCCGGGACGGCCTCCGGCAAGGTACCCGTGTTGAAGGCCAAGGCGGAAAAACCAACGGCGGCGAAGAAGAAGCAACCGGACGAAGAGACCCCCGCGGCCAAGCCTCCGGAAAAATCCTCCCCGGCGATCAAGCTGGCCCCCATGCCCGCCACGGGGAAACCACCCAAAACGGCAAAGCCCAAAGAGCCGGTCCCCCAGAAACTCGACATCAAGCTCCCGCCGGACGCCATCCGCGCCGGCAAGGCAGGCACCAAACCGCTCTCCGAACACCTGCGTAAGCACGAACAGAAAAAGAAGGCCGCTGCGGCCAAGAAGACCGCTCCCCGGAAGCTGACTCCGGCAGAGAAAGCAGCCCCGCCGGAGGTCCCCACACCCGGCCGGGAACGCCCTCGGCGCGGAGGTCGGGCAGCCGCGGCCAAAGACGAACATGCGCCCACCCTGGGAGGACGCGAACACCGCCAGTTGAAGCGGAAACGGGCCGCCACGGTCCGACGACGACGGACCAGCGAGGACGAAGATTCCCAAACCCCCAGTCGCCGGCGTACACGCATCAAGCGGACCGGTACCAACACCGCCGCCCCTCGCAAAGGTAACGTCACCTGTCAACTTCCCTGCACCGTCCGCGACTTCTCGGAGGCCATCGGCGCACCGGCCGGAACCGTGTTGGGTAGGCTGATGGACCTGGGAACGGTCAGCAATATCAACGCCCAACTGGACCCCGAGATGGCCGAATTGTTGGCCGTGGAACTGGGCGTGGAGGTCGACTTTCGCCGAGAGGTCGACCTGGAAGACAAGCTCCTGGCAACCCTCCAGCAGGAAGACGACCCGGCCACTCTCAAACCCCGCCCTCCAATCGTCACCTTCCTCGGCCACGTCGATCACGGCAAGACCTCCCTCTTGGACCGCATCATCGGCATCGACGTGGTATCGGGTGAACCGGGCGGGATCACCCAGCACATCCGGGCGTACCGCGTCGAGAAGGAGGGTCGGGCAATCGCCTTTGTGGATACGCCCGGACACGAGGCGTTTACCGAGATGCGCGCCCGCGGAGCCAACGTCACCGACATCGCCGTGTTGGTCGTGGCGGCCGACGACGGCGTAATGCCCCAAACCGAAGAGGCGATCTCTCACGCCCGGGCAGCCGGCGTGCCCATCGTGGTGGCTCTGAACAAGATCGACCTGCCGGGGGTCGACTCGCAGCGGGCCTTCGAGCAGTTGGCGGCCAACGAGCTACTGCCCACCGAGTGGGGCGGTGACACCGAGGTGGTCAAAACTAGCGCGCTCACCGGCGAAGGCCTCGACGAACTGCTGGAAACCCTGCTGACCGTGGCCGAGTTGCACGAATACCGGGCCAGTCCCGATCGGGCGGGAACCGGCACCTGCCTGGAGGCCCAACTGCACGAGGACCGCGGCGTGGAAACCAAGCTGCTGGTCCAGAAGGGAACTCTGAAAGTGGGCGATGTAATCGTCTGCGGGGCCGCCTATGGAAGGGTCAAGGCTATGTACGACACCCTGGATTGCAACAAGAGACACAAACAGGCCGGACCCTCCACGCCGGTCAATGTAACCGGCATGAACGTCGCCCCGGGCGCCGGCGACCGCTTCCACGTATTGGAGGATATCTCCCAGGCACGCCATCTGGCCGAACAGCGGGCCGCCGAAACGCGACAGAGGGAACTCAGCCAGACCGTACCTCACGTCACCCTCGAGAACCTCTTCGAGCGGCTGGGACAACAGGACGAAGTGCAGACGCTGAACATCATCCTTCGGGCCGACGTTCGCGGCTCGATCGAGGCCATCCGCAAGGAATTGACCAAGCTCGAGCATCCCGAAGTCCAGATCAAGATCCTCCAGGCCACCGTGGGCGGCATCAGCGAAGCCGACGTGCACCTGGCCGACGCCTCCGACGCCGTGATCATCGGCTTCGGCGTGGTTCCCGACGAAGCCGCCCGCCTCCTCGCCGACCAGCGCGGCGTCCAGATCCGCCGCTACGAGATCATCTA